>CAYMIF010000102.1:0-1621 GCA_964390375.1 uncultured Methanosarcinales archaeon | reverse complement strand
TGAACTCAAAAGTGTGTAGTAGTTTCGTGTTGTGTAGTAGTTTCGGGATAACAGATTTCCTTTTTAGGGGCTTAATAAGCCGGTTCTAAAAAACTTAAGATGAGGGCTTTGTCTTTCTTGCTCAGAAATCCTTGCCTATCGAATCCATCTCTTTTTTGAGCTGGTCTGCGTGCTGCTTGTCATTATCTTTATCGTATTTTATGTGCTCTTCAATTATCCTGATAGCATCGTTGCGTGATCTGGTCTGATACAACTTCATACCAAGTTCCCTGTTCCTGAGGATGTGGTAGACCCAGCTTGAGAAATCGTCTTTTTCATTGTGTACATGGGCTGAATAGGTCTCGTCGTCCACAGATCTGAGCCAGTCCAGAAGGCCGGGGACCGAATCTATCTCTCTATTGCCTTCAAGTCTCAATGGCTGAAATACGTCTTTTTCGTTCTCCGGGCTTATCTTTTCCTGTATGCTTGTTATTGCTGTTTTTAAGCTTTCCTTGTGCTTTTCCTGATGCTGTTTTTCCGAATCTGTAACTGCTTTGTCTTTTTGGGTTTCAACCTGTTCCTTGTCAAAATCTTCCTGGAGTTTTGAGGCATTCTTTAAATCATCCTGATCATATGTGTAATGCTCTTTTTCTGGATTCTCCCTGGCATTTTTGTCTGAGAGTGTGGCCTGAGTGGCTGACTGAACATCTTTGGGCACTCTATTTTCCTCTGGTTCCTGCAGTTTTCGGTACTGCTTATCTTCGCTGGCTTTATCAGAAGAATTTTCTTCTAAAATGTTATTCTTGTCTTTTTCAGACTGCTGTTCCTCCCAGCCCTCATCAACCAGCTCAGCATATTCCTCAGAAAGTTTCATCTCAGAAGCGACATCCCGGGGATCTATGGAGGGCCCTCCTCTTCCCTTGACCAGAGTGAACCAAAGGATGTTCACAACCACTACAGCGATCAGGATGAGGGAGCCCAGAAGCAGAAGGTTTGGTCTTTTCTTTCCTAAGGTGGCTGTTTTTAGTTCTTTATCATCTGCTTTATCTTCCTGGTTCTCATCAGTTTCCTGCAGGGTATTCTCCTGCGGATCACTTATAACATTGCCTGTCGCAATGGAAAGGTCAAGGTTTGCTGAGAGCTTCATGGATGGTTCGGGATTTTCGGTGTTATCCAATATGTTTATCCTGAGACTAGATGGAAGCTGGTCTGAATCCGGGATGTCTATCTTGAGCGTGAATCTCTTCACTGCATCGTTGCGGGAAAAATCCAAAACCTCTGGCTCTACCTCCACATGCTCAGACAGTTCTCCTTCAACTGATATCGAGACAGAGAATTCCTTTGATTCTGTGTTGTATATCCTGTATTCTATATTTTCTGATGTTCCGGGGGCGACTACGAGATCCTTGTTTGCAGGAGCGACACCTATAGCCTGGACAAGTCCGAAAAGATAGACGAATATGACCCCCAAAATCCACATCTTTTTCATCATTGTCTTTGGGTAGGATAGTCTCATTTATATTCTTTTCTCAATATGGGCGCTGTCCCGAAAGTCATAGATTAGTATATGAATTTTTTTCCAATTTATTTTTTAATAGCGAACGAATGTGAGCTTTGGGTCTAATTCCCCGACCTTTAGGTC
>CAYMIF010000101.1:0-1808 GCA_964390375.1 uncultured Methanosarcinales archaeon | reverse complement strand
TGCGGATTCGACGGCTCGAATCTGGAATGATTAGCACCACAAACTTTACTTAGCCGGTTCTGCAAAAAGTTATAAAATATGCCAGGATACTGCCATCATATGGTCACAATCCTTGGTCTGAACTCTTATAATAAGGACTCCAGCGCAGCGATTGTAAAAGATGACAGGATAATAACGTGCGTCGAAGAGGAAAGGTTCAACCAACAGAAGCACTACAAGGGATTTCCGCGGATGTCTATTGCCTACTGTCTAAAGCGTGCTGGAATAACCCTAAAAGACATAGACCTTGTGACAGGCAACGGTGAAAAAGAGCTGATGAGAAGATATCCTTTCTTGAGGATGAAGATAAAGGACAAAGGATACCATGAGTTCAGAAACAAGGCCTACGATCAGGGCATGCACCATCTGGGTCACGCTGCAAGTGCCTTTAGGATAAGCCCGCTCAGAGATGCAAACATAATAACAATAGACAACCAGGGCGACCATGAAAGCGCGGCATTCTTCGAGGGAAAAGATGAAAACATAGAACGGATCTGGGACATTGATTTCAACAGGATCAGCCTTGGGATGATCTATTATGGATTCACAGAGAAGCTGGGTTTCGGAGAGTTCGGCGAAGGAAAGACAATGGGTCTGGCTTCATACGGAACACCATCCAAGGACTACAGCAGGTATTTCCACATCAAGAATCACAAAACAATCACAAACAACTACAGTTCTTTGCTAAATAAGGTTTACAGAGGATTGCGGCCAGGATCTCTTCCGCCAAAGGACATTCTCGACCTGACTGCAACATTGCAAAAAGCGCTTGAGGAGTCAGTAAAGAACCTCCTGACTGAAGCTTATGATCACAGCAGAATAAGAGATTTCTGTCTGGCTGGTGGGATTTTCTTGAACTCAAAACTCAACGGAGAGCTGCAGAAGCTTGACTTCATAAGAAGGCTGGACATCCAGCCCAATGCCGGCGACGGTGGAATCTCTCTTGGCAATGCGATGGAGCATTGCAGTTACTTTGGAAACACCAGATTTGACTTTGATGTATACACTGGTCCAAGATTCTCTGATGAACGAATCAGAAAAGAGCTGCAAAAATACAGACTCGAATTCGAACATCAAGACGACATAGCATCAGCATCTGCTGATCTTCTGGCAAAAGACAAGACAATAGGTTTTTTCCAGGGAAGGATGGAATGGGGACCAAGGGCTCTGGGAGCAAGAAGCATACTCGCCCATCCTGGCATTGAAAAAAACACACTTAGGGTAAACCGGATCAAGCAAAGGGAATTCTGGAGACCGCTGGCTCCCTCGATTCTGGAGCAGGAAAAGGGCAAATGGTTCGAAAAACCAAGGAAAAGTCCTTATATGCTGATCTGCTTCAAGGTAAAAGAGAACAAGACCAAAGAGATACCTGCTGTGACCCACATAGATTCCACAACAAGGCCTCAGACAGTGACAGGGCATGACAACCCCATTTTCTGCAAGCTGATAAGAGAATTCAGAAAACAGACAGGTCTGCCCATGGTCCTAAACACCTCGTTCAACGAAAAAGACATGCCGATAGTCTGCACCCCACGCGATGCTATATCATCATTTCTCAGGATGGACTTGGACTATCTGGCTATCGGGAATTATCTTGCAAGAAAAAGGAGATGATTGAAAAATGATTGTGCGTATTAAGGTTCAAGGTGCTATCATCTTCTAGGCCAAAAAGGATTTGCGAAGCTATACGATTGCTTGCACGTCATGTCACGAATTTGCTCCAGAGCCACTGCCATTTTGCAAGAATATGCATAGCAAAAAAATCAGCC
>CAYMIF010000100.1:0-1980 GCA_964390375.1 uncultured Methanosarcinales archaeon | reverse complement strand
GCCTAGAAGATGATTAGCACCTTGATCCTGACTAAGCCCTCTTAAAATAGACATTAATTTTTCCTCTTTTTGTTATCAGTTGCTAGAGGCCAAAAAGGGCTTTTTGTGAAAAGTGCGTCTGTGCCACGAGAATATATACCTTTAGGCAATATTATCAGTGGGACTAAGCGAACGAATGTTAGTATATAACAGCAAGCCAATTCACACTAGTGCGCTTGAGACATTGTCTCAACGTACCTCGGTGCTCTGCGACGCAAACTGTGAGATTTGCTCACCTGTTTTAGGAATTCATTCCCAAAACCGCAGGTAGTACTTTTTACACAAAACCGCCAAAAAGCATAGATTTAAATACCAGAAATAATAATAAAAGGCCTATGGCAGATGAAGTCTATAAGAAATTCGTAGAGAACATGGTTGAGTCTTCAAAGAAGAAGTTCGAGGCAGCAAAGCCCAACAATCCTGTTGAGGCAGATGTTGAGGAGATTGAGAACCTCACTGAGGACATCAGGAAGAAGATTCAGCAAGGATAGCGATACAGGATTTTTTAGTTTTTTTAAAAAGAGGGTAGATTATGGAGGGTAAGACAGTGATGCTGCTATTTGTAGTGTTTGTCATGGTCCTTCCGCTCTTGTTCTGGTGGGTATCTGTCAATAAGCCGCCAACACCAATGGAGAAGTTTTGCTCATGCCTAAAAAAAGAAGGAGTTGTTCTGGCATGCAATGACTATTCTGAGGACTGCAAGGAACAGAGAAGGATTTTTGCTGAGGGATTTGCGAAACTGGATTATAGAAACTGCGAGTTCTCAAAGGAATACTGCCAGATGAACTCGATCAGCTCTTATCCTGCGTGGATATTTGGGTCAGGCAAGAAGGTATACCGGATCATGAATGCTACAAGTTTTGGCAGGCTCACTGAATGCAGGCTGAATATGACAGATCCTGCCTGAAGAATCTCAGTATGGATAGTTTTTTAAATCCTACCCTGTTCTTTTATCTATCATGAAATATTATCACAACCTCAATCCAGTGATATTTGAGCTATTCGGATTTGAGATACGATGGTACGGGCTTATGTATATCCTGGGCTTTATCGCATGCTATTTCCTGATACAAAAATTGGTCGAGACCAGGAAGGTCAATCTCAAAAAAGAAAATGTCTATGACATGATAATCTATGCTGGCTTTGGACTTCTTATTGGAGGAAGGTTTTTATATTTCGTGTTCTATAACCTTGGCGGCCTGATCGATGATCCGCTTTCCTTATTTATGGTATGGAAAGGTGGCATGTCATTCCACGGCGGGCTTATCGGCATCCTTATCGCTGGCATATTCTTCTGCAGGAAATACAAGATCAGCTATCTTGCAGCAGGCGACCTTGTGGTGATACCTGTGGGGATTGCGCTGTTCTTGGGCAGGGTCGGAAATTTCATCAACGGCGAGCTCTATGGAAGGCTCGTGTCTGCTGATTTTCCATTATGCATCGATTATTCACAGAATGACTATATGCTGAACAAGCCTGCCGGATGCAGGTATCCGAGCCAGCTGTTTGAAGCTGCAAAGAATCTCGTGATATTCGCAACGCTTTGGAGCCTGAGAAAGAAGAAATACAGGGACGGAACCTATGTTTCGTTGTTCCTCATGATGTATGGAGTACTTCGGTTCTTGATAGAATTCGTGCGCCAGCCTGATGCTGATCCGGGGTTTGTCATATCGATATTCACCATGGGGCAGGTGCTTTGCTTCTTCATGATTGTCGGAGGCATCGGTCTTCTTGGGTATATATATAAGGATAAGGCACCTATCAACAGGATTATAAATCTATTTTCCGGGAAAAGGGCAGGAAAGGAGTGAGCATAGCGAATTTCCTTTTTGAAAAGAATCAGTTTCTTTTTTTCGGACTTAAAAGGAAACTCAATAATCTTAAATCCGGCTATTATGAAATCCTATCCTACTTCACCGATGTTTCACATCGGTTCCGCCT
>CAYMIF010000099.1:0-2126 GCA_964390375.1 uncultured Methanosarcinales archaeon | reverse complement strand
GTTGTTATTATTTCCAAATGCAGCGAGAATCCATTTATATAATCGGAGATACTGGGACAAACAGAAAGTTTTTTATATATCCTCTCTCGGAAAATAAATATTTTCTAAGTCCTGATCAAGGTTGGGACCAGTTCAATAAAAAAAACAGGGGGAAAACTAAAATGAACAAAGCAGAACTGATAGAAGCGATAGTAAAGCAGGCAAAATTGTCTAAAAAAGACGCAGCGAACGCTCTAGAGGCGACAATGAAGACCATAGCGAAAGGAGCTAAAAAGGAACCGGTCCAGCTTGTCGGCTTCGGCACATTCAAGACAGTGAAGAGGAAGGCCAGAAAAGGCATCAATCCTCTGACAAAAGCGCCGATTAAGATCCCTGCCAGAAAAGCGTTCGTCTTTAAGGCTTCAAAGAACCCTAAGTATTAGGTAGTTTTTCTAATTTATTTTTTTTATTATTAAAAATTGATCATTTGAGTCTCTTCTCAAACCGCTCTTTTAGATATTCCAGTCTATCAAGCATCCTTTTCCTGAATCTCTCATTATGCTGTTCTATAAGTGTTTTTGTCATCGGATGCCCGACAAGCTCCATAAACCCAAGACCATTCACTTTCTTGCTGCCAAAACTGCCTTTTACACTAATCGGGCCTTCCCAGTAATTGATGGACCCAAAGACAATCTCCTGTTTCTTGATTCTCGGCAACACCTCTAGGTTGATATCTTTGACAGGGATCTTGATTTCCCATGAAAGAGGATATCTGGCGCCTGTATCCCTACTTCGCCACGTCATGCCGAGCCTCTTTACCTTGACATCATTCGTATGGAAGCACTTGCCGTTTTTGTTTATTATGCTTGCATGGTATATTTTGCCTTCTTTTCGGATAAACTCATAGCACACAAGTTCACAGCAGTTGTCCAGCTGTATCGAGAACCAGTTCCACATCACTTTCTCATAGGGTGTATCTGCCCATTGATGGTCCATCCAGGCTCTTCCATTTACCTTGATTCTTTTATTTTTCGAGTATATGGTTCCTTCTGCATCCAGGCTTGTCAGTGAATAATAATAGGTAGCCATATCAGTATGAGCATTAAGAAAACCATGTCCGCCCAAAAGCAGCGGCTTTTTTCTTGACCGAAGCTCAAGATCGAAATGCTCTGTCTTGATATGAAAGCGAAAACCATGGCTTTCTTTTATCTCATAATTGACATATCCTTTGAGAGAAGGATGCATATAATTGACAAACATCATCCTGTCCTTGAAACTGTCGCGTGAAAGTATGACCAGAGGATTGACAACAGATATACATTTGTTTCTGCTGATATCTGAAAGCAGGTGATGAGAAAAAAACAGCCTCTTTATGGGCAGTCTTTTTACAAAAGGAAGGTTTATTCTTTTCGGGTCGACCGAGAACAGGCAGTCCATAAAAGAGTAATCTCTGCCGTCTTCTCCTTTCAGGTTGCCATTGAAATACCACCATTCCACGATATTCTTTACATGAGGCATCCCGTCCCTTGGAAATTCAATCTCTCTGAATCTCATGGTCATATTTCAAAGACAGATAATTAATAAAGCTTGTGGAAGCATAAACCTTCGTTTATAAGGTAATAGGGTGCCTCTATGCCTAAAATTAAATAACCAGAGCCCGACGCTGCGGACCTATTCCGAACGTAAAATTAATTCGTAATCCCTTTCGCAAGCTCAAGGAATCCTTACACTAAACTGTGGGGTATGTGTGGAATCAAGTTCCACAGTACACGAAAAGCTAAAGCTTTTCTTTGTAATCGGCCCTCGCTTACTATCAGCTCTGCTGATCGGAATGATAATGTTCCATTATCATTAAAGTCGAGTTCTGGGGATTGGTTGCGCTATGCTCAACAAATTAGGAATCTCAGATTCCAAATACCTTGCAGCTGGAAGAGCAAAAGGGATTTCAAAACCGAACGTTTTGGAATGGAAAATTCGAGCGACATTCGATCTTACATCCTCTGTCTCAAGACCGAGCTATTAAGCTCGAATTTGGGGCTAATATGAAATCCTAGCCGTCTGTGCCGTGAGAATATATATTTTTAGGCAATAATCTCAGTTGGGCTAAGCCAACCATTTATGGTTGGCGCACGCCCTACATGGCTGGT
>CAYMIF010000098.1:0-2345 GCA_964390375.1 uncultured Methanosarcinales archaeon | reverse complement strand
TTGGTGAGTTCTGGGGATTGCGGATTCGACGGCTCGAATCTGGAATGATTAGCACTAAAAAGTTTACTTAGCCGGGTAGGTGTTGGTTATGTGTTTGGCATCACAGCTATTTATTAATATCATGAGATATCTCCTGGTCGGGATGATTGAGCAGATGATAAAAAGAATAATCGGAAGAAGATTATATGGTGCATTGGAGATAATGGTTGGGACGAACCTGGCATTGCTCACTGTGGGTTTCATGAAGGATGATTTCAATCCGGATAATGCCAGCCTTTACTACCTTATGGGCACCACTTCTTTGTATTTCGGCGCCTCGGGTCTCAGTGATTTATTATACAGGGGATATAGGGATTTTCAGGAAGAATTTGCAGCCATCGAGAATCTGGATAATCCTTACAGAAGGGTCTTGAATGAGTTTGAGCCCAATAAAGATCAGTTGATTCCTTATTCTGTCTGATGACATGATATCTCATTTTTTACCGTACCAAAATCTTTTTATAGCATCCCAAAATCACAAAATTCAAAATGAAGAATCTCGTCATAATCGGATCAGTTGGAATAGACAACATCAAGACTCCTTTTCAGGAGGCAAAGGACAGCGTCGGCGGCTCATCTATATATGCAGGCATAGCTGCTTCATTCTTCTCAGGCTCCGGCCTGGTATCTATCGCAGGGACAGATTTTCCCAAGGACACGATAGAGATGATGAAGAAGAGGGATATTTGTCTGAAAGGAATCGAGTTCAAGGGCTCGACCATGCGTTGGGACGGCGAATACCAGTACGACATGAATGAGGCCATAACAAAGGACACGAGACTCAACAGCATTGTGGAATTCGATCCGGTTCTGCCTGATGATTACATGGATGCAGAATATGTGTTTTTGGGAAACATTGATCCTGTTCAGCAAAAAAAAGCGCTCCAGCAGTTCAATGAGCCCAAGCTTGTGGTCCTGGATACCATGAACTTCTGGATAGAGTCCAAGAGGGACGAGGTTATAGATCTGATAAAGGAGATTGACATCCTGATAATAAATGAAGGAGAGGCAAGAATGCTCTTTGACACGCCGAACCTTGTGAAGGTTGCGAGCAAGGCGCTCAATCTTGGAATCTCTGCAATAATCATCAAGAAAGGAGAGCACGGAGCGATAATGTTTGCAAAAGAGAAGGATAGGACTTACCATTTCAACGCACCTGGCTATCCGCTCGAGAACCTTGTTGATCCGACTGGTTGCGGAGACAGCTTTGGGGGTGCCTTCATAGGATACCTCGCAAAGACTGGTGACCATTCACAGATGAACATCCGAAAGGCGATGGTCTACGCATCGGTGATTGCATCATTTAACGCAGAGTCTTTCTCATTCACCAGGCAGCTTGAACTGAAGATGGACGATATAGATAAGAGATTCGATGAACTCAAGATGATGAGGGATTTCTGATCATCCCTTTCTGCAGTTTACGACTAGGGTGAACTCTCCTTTTGGCTTTAATCTTTCCAGGATATCAGTGGGTTTTCCTCTTATGAACTCTTCGAACCGCTTCGTCATCTCTCTGGCAGCACAGGCCTGTGCATCAGGGATAATTTCGGCCATGAGTTTGAGTGTCTTCTCGATTCTGTATGGTGATTCATAGAATAGGTATGTCCTTTTAGAGCATTTCATTTCTTCCAGGAGTTTCCTCTTCTTCCCTTCAGTCTTTGGAAGGAATCCAAGAAACACGTAAGAATCAGTGGCAAGTCCGCTTGCGACAAGGGCGCAGGTCGCAGCATCAGCTCCTGGGATTGGGGCTACCTCTATTCCCGCACTCACCGTCGTCTTTATGAGGGAATAACCTGGATCTGATATGCCTGGTGTTCCAGCATCACTGACCAGTGCGGCTTTCTTGCCTGATTTCAGTATATTCATTATCTCAGGTATTCTTCTCTTCTTATTATGGTCATTGTATGAGATTATTTTTTTCTTTGGTATGTTGAGTCTTTTCATCAGAAGTCCGGTGCGTCTTGTGTCTTCAGAGACAATTGCATCAGCCTCTCTTAGTGTCTCGATAGCCCGCAGGCTGATATCGCCCATATTCCCGATTGGAGTAGATATGATATAGAGCATCCTGATTTCTTATGGTCAATTGACGGCTATATAAACTTTTCCGCATTATGGCTTAGTTAGAATCAAGGTGCTAATCATCTTCAAGGCCAGAAATTATTTGCGAAGCCAGACCATTGCTTGCACGCCAAGTCACGATTTTTATCCAATACCAAAACCTTCAGGCTCAATCACAGCCATCGGAAAATCTGCGTAGCAAATGGCCCAGATGACCAGAACTCACCGCTTCGAATCAATATCTGATC
>CAYMIF010000097.1:0-2435 GCA_964390375.1 uncultured Methanosarcinales archaeon | reverse complement strand
CATCATGCTGTCGCATGAGATACCTCAACCTTTAGGTTGGGGAGTAGGTCATTTATATGATTGGAAAAAATTCGACCAGAAAAATGAAATTTTTCCTGAGTATTATTAAATCCTACCTAAAAATTCTTTGGAATTTTCAATTCCCAGAACTCAATAAGTTGAGTTATGGTTACCTGCGGTTTTGGAAATGAATTTCCAAACCGGTGAGCAAAGCTCACAGTTTGCGTCGCAGAGCACCTATGTACGCCCGGACTTTGTCTTAAGCGTACTGTTAATAATTAGGCTTCGCATTGTATATTGCATTTTTACTTCCTGAAAATTCCGCCAGGCCCTACACTCTGGCCTGCAGACCAGCCATGTAGAGGGTAGGCCAACCATAATGGGTTGGCTTAGCCCAACTGAGAATATTGCCTAAAAATATATATTCTCATGGCACTGAGGGATTTAATAATATAAACAAAAGGTACTTTCGGGACAGCGCCTCAATATGAAGTACTATCCAAAAACTGTGTCTGGGCCAGGGCAGGGAAGATTTACAAAGCAAAGCTTCCTGTGTTCGGATAGAGCTTGCTAAGCAAGCGACGTGGTATTTTTTGGACAGAGCATCAATATCGGAACATATATGCAATATAAAAACATTTAAATATCCTCTCATCGAGTAATAAGAGCATGGTAATCGAATCTCTTATCACTCCGAAACTTGCTGAGAAGAAGCCCTGGCTCATATTCATCTTCGGAATCATCTTCACTTCTCTTTCGATCACTCTCAGCCTTATAATATTTAGAGCCTATGCTTCGCTTATAATGGTGTTCTTTATTGTGATGGGTTCGATGCCGATGGTATATAACACTATTAAATATGAAGAGCTGAAAGATGAACATTATAACGATGAACCCAAACTTCTGGCAGAACACTGGAAAGCTCTTGAGGTTTTTCTATGTCTTTTTCTCGGAATCACCATCGCCACCGCATTCTGGTTTACATTCCTACCTACTGACCTCGTGTCAGACCTCTTCTTCACTCAGATAGAAACCATCGAGGAGATAAACCATAGCGTTACAGGAAAAGTTGTGGGCATGGATTCGTTCATGTCAATATTTTTCAATAATATCCGTGTGCTTATTTTTTGCATAGTCTTCTCTTTTCTGTATGGCCTGGGCGCTCTTTTCATCCTTACATGGAATGCCACTGTAATCGGGACAGCTATCGGAAACATAATCAGAGACAATCTTGCGAAGGTCGCCAGTGCTGCGGGATTCACCAAGGTCTATTATTATTTTGAAGCGTTCTCTTTGGGACTCTTGAGATATGCGCCACATGGAATACTTGAGATTACTGCTTATTTTGTCGCCGGACTTGCAGGCAGCCTTATATCAACCGGCATAATAAGACATAATTTCGGAACAAAGAAATTTGAGACCATTCTTCTTGATTCAACAGACCTGCTCATCATATCTGTCGTGATATTGTTTTTTGCAGGATTGATCGAGGTCTTTGTCACTCCTGTGATATTCAGCTGAGGATCTTTACTCTTCCTGGCTTGAGTTCGAAAATAGTTCCAGATTCAAGAAAGCTGTTCAGGATCTTTTCAGCATTTGGAATCTTTGATCTCTCTATTATCTCTTCTATGTCAACTCCATCTTCCCTGTCCAGCTCTTCTATCATCTGATATATCCTGTCTGTGTCAGATAGGGTTTTTGGATCAGATGAGACTTTCTCTTCTTTGACATCGTTTGGTGTTTCCTGTTGCTGCTGGTGCTGCTCTAGAGGCTGCATCTTGTTATTCTCGTTCAGTGCCTCTTTTTTATCTCTTTTGCTGCTTTTTTTAATTATCGCAAGCTCCAGCCTTCTGAGCTCAACCCATTTAGGATTCTCTATCTTCTTAATTATCTCAGGCACCAGATAGAGCTCGTTTGAAAATTCACGCGGTCTTGCTATCAAAAGGACAATGTCTCCTACACTAATGTTTGAGAAAATCTGAGGGTTCTGGAATGTCCTGACTGTTATCTTTCCAGATCCATCATCAATTGTCAGGTTATCCGGGCTTTGAAGGTCGTTTCTTGAAATGACCGATGCTATTATGTTTACCCTTGAGATTTTTTCATCCTCTTTTGTGAGGATGTAGTTGGGTTCCCATTCGCCTTCAGATCTTATATATCTGCTTGCCTGGACCATGCCTATATCTGCTTTTTTTGCGACCTGTCTTTGTATAGAACGGCTTTTATCCTGTGCCATTAAGAATACCCCCAATATAATCGAAAGAAATGAATACCAGGTTAAAAAAGCTTTTGGAAAATCGGTGCTGTCCCGAAAGCACCGTTTGTGTATATTATTAAATCCTATCTGCGGGTTCGTCCGCAGAGCACCGATGTACGCCCGGACTCCGTCTCAAGCGTACTGTTAATAATTAGGCTTCGCATTGTATCTTGCGTTT
>CAYMIF010000096.1:0-2761 GCA_964390375.1 uncultured Methanosarcinales archaeon | reverse complement strand
TGAGTTCTGGGGATTGAAAATTCCAAAGAATTTTTAGGTAGGATTTAATAGTATAAACAAGAGGTGCTTTTGGGACAGCGCCCAATATTATGGCTAATATGAAATCCTATCCGTCTGTGACTTGAGAATATATCTCCTTAGGGATTATTATTTGGTACTGAACACCAGTTTGTCTGGAACAATGCCGGTCTTACTAAAGAGAATTATTTTTCTTTGGGTTCTTTTTTATTGATATCTTCTCTTAGAAGCTGGAGTTTTTCAGAAGATTTGATAGAAGATCGAAGAAGCACCCTGTTCTCTTCACGAAGCTTCTCTATGATTTCATTCCTTTTTTTGATCTCTCCTGCAAGAAACCGTCTCATTCTTCTGTATTCAGGATAAGGAACATTTCCTCTTTTTTTTCCAGACAGTAGTTTTTTTATGATATCCATTTCTTTTAAGAAAAGTCCCTCCAGATGTTTTTGCATTTCTCACACTTGAAGAATTTTGTCTCTGGCTCATCAGATGCCCTTGTCTGGACAGTCCAATAATAAGCATTCTTATGGTGGCATTTTGGGCATTCTGCTTCAGTCATAGGAAGGGTCTCGACTTCCTTGTCTATCACCTCTAGTTCCTTTTCCTGGTTGACTTTCTCTTTGATTGTGGGCTGTTCTTCAAGCTTGTTCTTGTAATTGCATTTTGTGCATATCAGGATTTTTTTGTTCTTGTCCTGTTTTGGCTTCATTATGCCTCCGCATTTTGGGCAAAATAGCATTAAATCACCTCATTGTAGGATTGAATCCTAAAGGTGTAGGGAGTCAATTATAAAAGTTTTGGAATAAAATATCAAAATATCTTAAGAAAACCTACATGTTGTTCAGGAAGCGCCTGGATTCCTTTCAGGATTTAGTCCGAGAAGATCAAATAAGCCTATTTTGAGCCAGCCGACGAACGGAATCCTAAACAGGGCCTTTCCTATGATCCTGTCTTCAGATATCCCTTTGTCCACGTCTCCTGGAGCAGGATTATGGTCTCCTTTTGTCTCAAAATAGTATCTGTTGTTTATTTCTGTCTTCGATATCACGCGGTGTATTATTGGATATGCCTGATTTGAGTTGAACACTATGACCTCTCCGATCTCGATATCTTCGGGTTCTTGTCCATAAAGCACTATTATGTCGCCTTTGTTGAATCCGTTCCTGAAATGAAAATCCCTAAATTCTTCTTTTGATATATTCGAGAGTGCATAAAAATCCTTCTGCTTGCATAATGCTCCGTTGCATTGTGCCTCTGAGTTCCACCAGGAATCAAAGCTGCCGTCATGCTCCATGCTGCCTGAAACAACAGCGACTATAGGGTGAGATGTCGATAATACAAACCCAAGAACAGGATATACTATGAATTTTATGACAACGAATGCCAAAGCGACAGTGACAATCCAGCTCCAGACTGAATCATCCTCCCAAAGAAAATACCATAATTTTCGCGCAGGATTTTTTGGTATTTTCGGCTTTTTTTTATTTTTCATCTTCAATTGTGATTTGGGTTTCATTTAAAAAGGTTGTTGTTTTTGACCGAAAGATTTATAAATAAACCAAGATTAACCTTTATAAATTTAATCATTTTCAGAAAAATTTTTAAAATTACACTGAAAAAAGGGGGATTTTCGTGGATAAAAGATTATTATTTTTTTATTATTCTTAGGTGATTATATGAGCCAATATGTTAAAAAATGTCCGGAATGCGGTGGAATCAACCTGTTCTGGAACAAGGAGAAGGGCGAAGTCATCTGCAAGGAATGCGGGCTTGTCGTAGAGGACAAGATGATTGACTTCGGCCAGGAATGGAGAGAGTTTGACAGTGATCAGGCTGCAAAGAAGAGGCGTACAGGAGCGCCGATAACATACACTCAGTATGACCGCGGTCTTGGGACAGAAGTCGGAAGGAAGTCTGACCTTTATCAGTTGGGCAACAAGAACCGAAACAAGTTCTTCCGTCTCCGAAAATGGCAATATAGGATATCGACAGCGATTGAACGAAACCTGAAACTAGCTTTAGCAGAGCTGAAAAGAGTTAGCTCATATCTCAAGCTCCCTGAATCAGTCGAGGAGGAATCTGCAAGGATTTATACCCTGGCAGTGCAAAGAGGACTTGTGAGGGGAAGGAGCATGGAATCTGTTGTTGCAGGCAGTCTTTATGCAGCTTGCAGAAGGCATGATGTTCCAAGGACACTGGATGAGCTCTCAGAGGCTTCAGGAATCGAGAAAAAGGAGATCGGCAGGACCTACAGGTTCGTAACACGCGAGTTGGGGATAACCATCCTTCCGAGCAATCCGAGTGATTACATCGCAAGGTTTGCTTCTTCCCTGAAGCTTTCTGCAGAGACCCAGAGCAGGGCGATCGAGATACTGATGGACGCTCAGAAGGCTGAGCTGACCTCAGGCCGCGGCCCGACAGGAATTGCCGCAGCTGCATTGTATGTCTCAGCTCTCATCCACGGCGAGAAGCGAACCCAGCGTGAGGTTGCAGACGTCGCAGGTGTAACAGAGGTCACGATCCGTAACCGCTACAAGGAGCTTTTGGACGAACTTGACTTAGAAAAAGAGATCAAGAAGACCAAGAAGAAGCGGCGCGAATAAGCCTTTTCTTGATGTTTTTTTCATATTTCTTAAATTTTCATGATATTTTTGCTTTAAATCCAATAACACGTTCTCTTATGCACAGGGGTTAGTCAGAATCAAGGTGCTGATCATCTTCTAGGCCAAAAAGGATTTGCGAAGCT
>CAYMIF010000095.1:0-2872 GCA_964390375.1 uncultured Methanosarcinales archaeon | reverse complement strand
CGGTGAGTCCTGGTCATCTGGGCCATTTGCTACGGCTGATTTTTTTGCTATGCATTTTCTTGCAAAACGGGAGTGGCTCTGGAGCAAAATCGTGACATGACGTGCAAGCAATCGTGTAGCTTCGCAAATCCTTTTTGGCCCAGAAGATGATTAGCACGTTGATTCTGACTAAGCCCAAAGACAGCAAAACATATAAAACAAGCGCTGTTCTTCTTCAATATAATGTTTGTCGATATCCATGCGCACCTGGAACACGAAATGTTCGATCCTGATATTGATGATGCTATATCCAGAGCAAAGGCTGCCGGAGTCTCTGCTATTGTTGCCAATGGCGTGAATCCTGAATCCAACAGGAAAACGCTTGAGATCGCAAAAAGACACGATATTGTCAAGGCAGCCTGCGGAGTCTATCCTATGGATGCTCTTGCACGGGAACTGGAGGAATCTTCTGAATCCAAGCAAAAAATCGAATATGATGTCGATTCTGAGATCGAGTTCATCTGGAAGAATGCCGACAAGATAACCGCAATAGGTGAGTGCGGGCTGGATTATTACAATGGTGAAGACAAGGCTCTGCAAAAAAAGCATTTTGAACAGATGATTCAACTTTCTGAGAAGCTGAACAAACCTCTGATCGTACATTCCCGTAAAGCTGAGGCAGATGCTGTGGAGATGATTGAATCTTCCAGACTAAGAAAGGTGCTCCTGCACTGCTTCTCAGGGAAAAAGAGCCTGGTGAAAAGAGGCCTTGATTTCGGATGCTACTTCTCGATCCCGACAAATGTTGTCAGGGCACAGCATTTCTGGTCTATCATCAATCTTGCTCCAGTATCAAAACTTTTTTGCGAGACAGATGCACCATATCTTTCTCCTTTCAGAGGAAAAAGGAATGAGCCTGCGTTTGTCATTGAGGCGTATAAGAAAGTGGCTGAGCTGAAAGGGCTGGAACTTGAGGAATGCAGGAAGATGATATTCAATAACTATCAAAGGCTGTTTATGTGATCTAACAGAAGAACCCTAATCCAAATATCCTCATCTTCCCCAACGAGTAAATGCTGTTTGGGTTTCAATAACACCAGCAGAATCTATTAAGTGGCTCAAAGAGGTTATATCATCGCCATACATATCTTTCGGCGCATCATATTCCTGAACAGAGTTAAATCTTCTCCTGATCTCTAGGTTCATAATCTTAACCTTATTATGCAAAGAGCGCGGGAAGAAAAACAAAGGCACACCGTCATTCGGACTATCTGGAACCCAGATATCAAGTTCAGGATAGATCAATGAATAAGCTGAACCCCTGTGATGGCCGTCAAGCATAAGATAAAACCCTTCATGCTCATAGCTCTCGACTGCAGGTACAGGCAATATCAATTTCGATTTCCTTATTGCTTTTAAGTACCTGTCAAAATCCTGTTTCCGGAGATAATCCTGAGTAGGCCGCATGTAATCTACTTCTATTCTTTTAAGTTCACCCATATAGACGGTGGAAAACAGTATATTTATAAATGTTTTGGTTTTTTATTTACTAATTAGTAGTTACAAATAGGCTAAAAGGATATTTGCAATAACTTTAATAAGTCTGGCCCTAATCTCTCAATCCGGGTTTCTATGATCAAAGAAAGCGGATATTATTCATGGAAAACAGGAAGGCTTGCAAAAGGCTGCAGGCTGTGCGTTGCAGGCAGAAAGAGCGTGCTGTTTGTCACAGGACTATGTCCGAGGTCTTGCTATTTCTGCCCGATATCTGAACAGAAATATCATAAGGATGTCATGTACATCAATGAGTGGGAGACAAATGATGTCCGAAACATCATCACAGAGATACAGCTCTGCAGCTCACAGGGCGCGGGGATCACTGGCGGTGACCCGCTGGCTGTTGTTGAGAGGACTGAATCTATCATCAGGAAACTCAAAGAGCATTTCGGGGAGGAGTTCCACATACATCTTTATACATCTTTCAATCTCGCAACTGAAGAAAACCTAAAGAGACTGAATGATGCAGGACTTGATGAGATACGATTCCATGCTGACCTGGACAAGCCTGAGGAATGGAAAACCATCATAAGAGCTCTTGATCTTGACTGGGATGTAGGGGTCGAGATCCCGGCAATACCTGGAAAGCATGATGAGACAGTGCGGCTGATCGATTTCATGTCAGACAAGATAAAGTTTTTGAATATCAATGAGCTTGAGATATCTGACACCAATGCCCAGCATCTTGTCGAGCGAGGGTTCAAGACAAAGGACAATATCTCCTATGGGGTTAGGGGCTCTGAGGAGATGGCCCTGAAACTTCTAGAGTATTGCAGGAAGAAAGGGCTGAATGCGCATTACTGCACGACAAGGCTGAAAGACAAGGTGCAGCTTGCCAAGAGAATCGCTCTTCGAGCCAAAAAGGTGAAAAAAAAGTATGACTCTGTAACAGAGGAAGGGATGCTTGTTCGGGGCGCAGTATACAAAGTCGAAACAAAAGAGGACCTAAAAAAAGCAAAGGAATCTTTTTTTGCCATCGATCTTGAGGATGATGAGTTCTATTGGGATGAGAAAAGAAAACGGATGCTGACATACGGCGAGGCAGTCATGGAGAATTCTGAAAAACTCAAAAAGATAGGGTTTTCACCTGCGCTGGTCGAGGAATATCCGACTGCTGACTGCATGAATGTCGAGACGATCTTTCTTTAGCAAAAACTGGCTTCATCCAATAAATACTACTCCGTTTGCTGCGCAAGCTTCGCCTGGCCACGGGAAGCTTTACTGCATAAATCTTCCCTCCCTAGGCACAGACGCATTTATTGGATGAAGCCAGCAAAACAAGGCTTAGTAAAGTTTGTGGTGCTAATTATTCCAGATTCGAGCCGTCGAATCCGCA
>CAYMIF010000094.1:0-2907 GCA_964390375.1 uncultured Methanosarcinales archaeon | reverse complement strand
GTGCAAGCAATCGTATAGCTTCGCAAATCCTTTTTGGCCTAGAAGATGATCAGCACCTTGATTCTGACTAAGCCGATTTGGCACAAAATATATAAACTAAAAAGATGCGAACCCTCAGCATGAACATATTTTCAGGCAGCAAAAAAAGGGAAGAGGTAAAAAACATCATGGCGGGCCTGGGTCTTTCGATTGAGCAGTCAAGGGAGATCAGGTTCAAAGGGGAAGGCAGCTATTCGAACCATCCTATCCAGATCACATACAAGGACAGACTCCTGACATCAGATGATTTCCAGATTGAACTGACAATCAAGAATCTCAAGAAGAACTTTACCTTTGCCGACAAGAACCTCATGCCTTCTGTCCTTCCAGAGGCACGGCTTCTGACAAAGGACAAGACAATCGACAAGCATTTTCTGATAACAAGACCCAGCAAGGATATATATGCACTTAAGCTGACAAAAGATGACATAGGGTTCATCCTGGACAATATCTCTTTGTTCGAGAAGATTATGATTATGACTGAAGGTGACAAGATCAAGATTCACTGGTCCAATTTCGAGAAGAGGATAATCAGTCTTCAGGAGATCAGAAAGCTTCTTGACTGGCTGATAATGAAAAGCACTGAGTGATTCTCAACCAAAAACCTTATAACCCCGGCTTGATATACTATCGTTCTATGGCATCAAAATCTCAGATAGCGATAATCCTTTCCAGGCTTGAGTCTTTTACTGATCCGGACATCTCAATTGAGCAATACCAGACAGACTCTGAGATCGCATCAGACATACTCTGGCATGCGCACATGAAAGGCCTGATAGCAGGAAAAGTCGTGGCTGACCTTGGCGCTGGGACAGGCATACTTGGAATCGGCGCAATCCTTCTTGGTGCAAGTAAGGTCTATCTTGTCGAAAAAGACAAGGCAGCTATAAAAATCCTGAGAAAAAATCTGGATATTATGGACATAAATGGTTCTGAATACCAGATTGAGGCAAAGCCCATACAGGATTTCAAGAAAAAGGCAGATACTGTCATCATGAATCCTCCTTTTGGAACAAAGCAAAAGCATGCAGACAGGCAATTCCTGGAATCTGCATTCAGGATAGCACCGACGATAATATCTTTTCATAAGACAGATACAAAAGCATTCGTAAAGGCAATATCAAAAGACCACCATTATAATATACAGGAGCAGATTGATTACGATTATCCTCTGAAGAATACCTACAGCATGCATAGGCTCAAGAAAAAGCTCATTTCCGTCACTGCTTATTTTTTCCAGAAGACAACTGATGAGTCATAACAAATATTTAAAAAAAGAATCATACATTATCATGGATATGGCAAAAAAAGCAGCAAAAAAACCAAAGAAGACCAAGTCAGCCAGCAAAACTTCAAATAAAAAGGCAACCAAGAAGAAGAAAAAAAATTCAAAGTCCCAACAACTACAAGAAACAACAAAATCGTCTGACTTTATTGCAGAGACAGAATCAGAAGTAAAGGAAATCGAGGACAAGGACAAAGTTGAGTCTATGTTTGAGGAGAGAGCTGTCGAGAAGAAGGCAGTCGACAGCAGCATGAACATCATACTTTATGCAGTCTTCCTGATGCTGCTTTTGTTCATATTCATAATCATTCTGAGAGCTAGATTCTATACATAATAGCGCCCATGAACAAAAGGTTCTTATATTATCACCTTTAATACATAAATATATGGACCAGATCATATGGGAGATCCAGAAACTGGAAATCGATGGTACTCCGCAAGAAAGGACTGCTTTTGCAAATCTCAAGAAGGATTTCCTGGTCAAGCTCAGAAAAGATGAGATGGAGATAATAAAACAGCTCCACGATCATGCAAAAAAGCATTTCATCCATTCCATAAGGGTCGCTCATGATGTGAATTACATAGCAAAGAACATAGCTAATTTCTCTAAGGATCAGGTGACTGCGCTCACGATTGCAGCAATATTGCACGATGTCGGAAAACTGGACATGCATGAGATCATACTGAATCTGGGAGATTACAGTGAAAGAGCAGAGATATTCAGGCAGGCCAATCCAGGCAGGCCCCTGCCTCAGGGTCCGCTTCTTGGGGATATAACACTCAATGATATAATTAATCACAAGGCAAGAAAAGCTAAAAACCCGCATAAATATATTCAGTCATTTCGTGAATGGCTAAAAGAAAGAGGTGAGACTAATTATCTGGGACGGAGCCTTCAGTCATACATAAGGACACACCAGCTGGCGACAAGGAAGATCCTCACAAGGATAGGCGTCTCTCCAAGGATAATAGAATACGCTGCATCCCATCATCCAGAGTATTTCACTGACATCTATAAGCGAAGGATTCCTCCTGAATGCCAGGTCCTGGCAATCGCAGACAAGTTCAATGCGATAATCCAGTCCGAAGGAAAAAGGCATTATGCTGATGCAGAGACAAGGATAACAGCGATAGGCATACTATTGATGGTTCTTGACAGGGAATTTCCCAGGACATCCATCCTTTGGGTCTGGAATCCCAATGTTCGAAGGGCAAGACAGATAGCGAATGTTTCAATATATCTACTGGCAAAGAAATATCTGCCGCAAGAGCTTCGTTACCTGATTCCAAAAGCAGCAGAACTCAACAAAAGGCTGTCTGGATTCCAACAAAAACAAATATCTGAAAAAGAACTAAAGAAAGCCAAAAAAGCCTTCATCGAGATAAGCTATGCCATAACAGTCCTAAAAAGGTTCAGGCTCACGGATGATTTCCGCAATCTTATCAGGCAGCTGCTTCGCCAGAGAAGAATCCTGTCAAGAAAGGTGCCAGGACTTCATGATGCTGCATAGTATTCAAGGATGGCCGACAACAGTATCTCCGATGAGAATTAACCACTTCTAAATTAAGAGAAAAATCCATGT
>CAYMIF010000093.1:0-3113 GCA_964390375.1 uncultured Methanosarcinales archaeon | reverse complement strand
CTCTCTTTAATTGCTTTATGGAAAGTGTCACTCTGGCTGGGATTGAAGGTTTCGATGTAGCTATGAGTCCTGGCAGCCTCAATCAGGCTGACAACAAGCCTGGAAAACCAGGCTTTTCCAAGCCGCAAAACCGAAAGGCTTTTATCCATGAAGGTATTGATTATTTTTAATTTTGTGGATAGAAAAATCTGTGTATCTTCTGATACATGGATTTTTCTCTTAATTTAGAAGTAGTTGATTCTCATCGGAGATACTGATGGTGGCTGAGTAAACTTTGCGGTGCTAATTATTCCAAATTCTAGCTGTCTAATCCGCAGTCTCCAGAACTCATCAATAAATGAGGGCCAAAAGCCCATAAAAATTAGATTGGATATTGATTCGAAGCAGTGAGTTCTGATCATCATGGCCATTTGGCCCAGAAGATGATTAGCACCTTGATTCTTACTAAGCCCGGTGACCTTCGGATACGAAATAGAATACGGCGTGCAATTACAAGAGCTAAGGAAAAAATATTCCTACTCTTAGCATGAGCCACACAAATTCGGCTAATATGAAATCCTATGCGTCTGTGCCACGAGAATATTGCCTAAAGATATATATTCCCATGGCACTGACGGATTTAATAATACTCAGGAAAAATTCCATTTTTCTGGTCGAATTTTTTCCAATCATATAATTAAAAAAATTGGAAAAAAATTCATATACTAATCTATGACTTTGGGGGACAGCGCGACAAATTCATTAAATTTATATATCACCATTGCCTGAATCAATCTAATATGGGGATATTTGGATTCTTGAAGAAAAAGAAGGAACCAGAATATAATTTTAATCCTGGAGATGACTTGTCTGGAAAAGGGATGGACATGAATTCAGGACAGGGATTCGGCACCGGCCTCGAACAATCTTCAAACCCTGGATTTGGAGCAGACCAGACAGGACTACCAAACGAAGGATTCGGAAATAATCCAGCAAACGGAGGTTTTCCGGGAAATCCAGAACAAAATAGTTCCAGCTATCCTGACGACATGAGTGTCCGGGACCTTCCGGGACCAAGCTACAACCAGCAACAGCCTGGACAGCAGGCACAATCGCCTGTCGACAATAAGGACATGCAGATTATCAGCAGCAAGCTGGATGCTATCAAATCCAGCCTGGATGTCCTGAATCAACGGGTAGATAATCTGGAGCGGATAGCAAAAGACGAAGGCAACAAACAGCCGAAAAGAAGGCAAAGCTGGTAATCCTGATAAAAGATGCAAAAAGGGATAAAGTCCAAAACATTTATCATCATATCTGCACTGATAATAATTCTTGATCAGATAACAAAACAGATAGTCGTGAGTTTGCTGGACAAAAACGAAAGCGTGTTTTCGGCAAACATGCTCGGCAATATAGTTCTCACACACAATACAGGTGCAGGATTCGGGATACTCAAGAACTGGACAGGAGCACTAGGGGTGATTTCTTTTCTTGTGGCTGCAGGAATAATCGTGTTCTACAGGCATATCAGCCACGAAGACCGAATTTTTTTCGCACTTGTCCTAGGCGGCACAATAGGAAACCTGATAGACAGAGTGTTTTTGGGATATGTCATAGATTTTTTGAGCATAACATTGTGGCCGCCCATCTTCAATATCGCTGATTCTGCTATTACAATAGGAGTCTTTGGCCTTATAATCAATATCATCAGAAAGGACCTTGAGATAAAGATACTGAAGAAAAGAGACGAAAGCAAGAAGAAAAAAGTAAAACAAAATAACTGATATAAAATCAAGGCCTAACGAAAATACAAGGTTTTACTTTATGCATCTGCATTTAGTATAACCCTGATCCTCTGCATCCTCTTTTGTCTTAAAATATACCCTTTTTTTGGTCGGGATCTTTTTTGCGTTTCCGCATTTTTTTACATGATATTTCTGACCTGCAAAGGATGCGACATACTTCGCCCTGGAAGTTGCCTGAGCCTTTTTTGCTTTTTTAGTCTTCTTTTTCTTCTTTTTCTTTGCAGGCTTACCTTCTGTCTTATTCTTGGTCGCCTCAGAGACTGCCTTTGATTCAGCAACCCTTGCCTCCCTTTCTTTTTCAGACTGATCCTGAAGGGGCATTGGCCTTACTGCTCTTTTGGCGTGAGATTCCATTCCAACAGAACTGATCGTTGCCAAAAGACCCAATGCTGCAGACAATAAAGAAACCGCAATAATTATGCTTGACTTGTCAACAATAATCCTGATATATATAAGATCTATAATCAGTGTTATGAAGATTATCACGAACATCGAATATGCAAGCGAACTCCTTTTAGCCATACCCATGAAAGATATCAATGCGACAATTCCAATAAAAATCAGAAGATATGTCTGCGGCAGAAAATATTCCTCGCTTATGTTGAACGTGAGCCTTCCGACCCCAAGCAATGTTATGAAAAAGAACACCAAAACCCATAGATATTTTGTCAACCCCATGTCACTACGTAATGACCAACTAATATTTAAAGATTTCTATTCTTCAGTGGTAATCGTTTTTGACTATCTTTATGGAGTCATAAACATATCGATGAACAACAAATTACAAGGATATAAAAATGCTACAATCATTTCCCAGACAAAGGCTTCAGAAATAAATAAACTCAGAATTCGTTGAAGTCATCAAGTTTCTGCAGAAGACCTTTCTTCTTTAAAACCTCAACCTGATTGGGCTTGTATTTGTAGATTATGTCGCCTTTTGAGTCTCCGCCGTGCTCCCATGGCTCTATCAGCAGTATATCACCTACCCTGACCCAAAGCCTTCTCTTGAGACGGCCGGGTATACGGCAGACGCGAGTCTTTCCATCAAGGCACTGCACTGAGGTCCTGCTTCCGCCAAGCCTCTGCAGAAGCACACCTAGGACTTCGCCTGGCCTTGGAAGACGAATCCTCATGATATCCAGTTGTGCGCGCCTCTCACGCTCTTCCTGTTCTTTCTTTTTGCTCATCAGATTATAAAGGTTCATAGAACACTTATAAATGTTTGTGTTTTAGATGCGTATGGGGCAAGGATTTCATTATAACCTATGAATACGGCTATTATGAAATCCTATCCTACTTCACCGATGTTTCACATCGGTTCCGCCT
>CAYMIF010000092.1:0-3158 GCA_964390375.1 uncultured Methanosarcinales archaeon | reverse complement strand
GAACAGGTACAACCCACTAATATTTATAACTGTGCAATAATTATGATTTAGAACAGTTTTTTTTTGAACCGATAACTTATTAATAACTTGAAAGAATACCACAAATCATGGTAAGGGTGTTAAGAAAGATTGACAAGGGAAAACTCCTGAGGCTTGATATAGAAACATCTGATGATAGGATATCCAGGATAAGGATCAACGGTGATTTCTTCATCCATCCTGAGGAGTCTATTAAGGAGTTAGAGCAGGGTTTGTTGGGCCAGGAGATGTCAAGGCAAAAAATCATCGATAGGATTCAAAAGACTAAAAAGAAGCATGGCATCAGGATGATTGGGATTACTCCGGAAGGTATAGCAGATGCCGTGCTTTCAGCCCTGCCTTGGAGATTGATACTGGACAAGCCTGCCTGTGCATCATGGAACATGGCAGTAGACACAGCGATAATGTCATGTTATAACGAGCACAGGCTTCCTACCCTCCGTTTCTACAGCTGGCATCCCAGAGCAGTTTCGATAGGATATTTCCAGGACCTTGATGATGAGGTTTATGCAGATATTGCATCCAAGAAAAAAATTGATGTGGTCCGAAGAATCACTGGCGGTGGAGCTGTTTTCCATGATAATGAGTTGACCTACAGCATAGTCCTGCCGGATGATCCTTCTATTGTACCGGATGATATAATCAAGTCCTATGAAAAGATCTGCGCAGCTCTGGTCTGCGGCTTCGAAAAGCTGGGTGTTTCTGCAAAGTTCATGCCGATAAACGACATCATGGTCAGCAACCGTAAGATATCTGGCAATGCTCAGACCAGAAGGGGCGGCGCAGTGCTACAGCATGGCACCATCCTTTTGGATGTCGATGTCGATGAGATGTTCTCTGTCCTGCGCGTGCCTGACGAGAAGAGCAAGGGAAAAATTATTGCGGATGTGAAGCAGAGGGTAACATCAGTATCCCGGGAATCGAAGACAAAAATATCTGAAATTGAACTAATAGATGCTTTTGTCAGCTCTTTTGAAGAGGTGTTTAAAAAAACTTTCAGGAAAGGCTCGCTCACAAAAGAGGAATATGAATGTGCAAAGGATCTTCAGAAGAACAGATTTTCGTCTCATGCCTGGAACAGACATAGGGATTATGACAAAGCTTAAATAATAAATCACATGATGATGATTAAGATGAGGATATTGATGATCGGTCTTGGAACAGCATCGCTCTTCGCTGCTGTGGCAGCAAGAAAGAATAACAGGGATGCTGAGATTGTGATAATAGACAGGAAGGACTACGACGTCCTTTCCACTTGTGGTCTACCGTTCGTCCTTGAAGGAAAGGTAGGGAGTTTTGAGGATCTTAAGGAATCCCTGAATTCTGAATCGATGGGCATAGATATACGAAGAAGCCACGAGGCATTGAAGATATTCCCTCGCAAGAAGAAAGTATTGGTAAAAGACCTTAATACAGGGGTTGAATCAGAGATTTCTTACGACAGGCTGATACTTGACCTGGGTGCTTCTCCCAGGATACCAAAGATACCTGGATTGGACGATAAAATCAAGGGTGTGTTCACGATGCATACGCTTGAGGATGCAAAGGATATCAGTAAGCTCATGAAAAAAGGCAGGAAGGCAGTGGTTCTCGGAGCAGGTGCGATAGGGCTGGAGATTGCGCATGCATTCTCTTCGTCAGACATGGAGGTCACGGTCATAGAAATGGCAGAAAGTATTCTTTCTTCAGCTGTTGACAAGGACATCTCGGATATCCTGCAAAAGAATCTTGAAAAAAAAGGCATAAGGTTTATCCTCGGTTCAACTCTCGAAGGTATTGGTTCTAATCAGGGAAGGATTATGTCCCTGAAGACATCTGAAGGGTCGATAACATGTGATATGCTGGTTATAGCAGCAGGTGTCCAGAAAAACCTTGATCTTGCCAGGAACAGCGGAATTAAGGTGGCTGATCTGGGTATAGTGACAGACAAGAGGATGCAAACAAGCATTCAGGGAATTTTTGCAGCAGGAGACTGCGTTCAGACCAAGAGCAGGATTACAGGAAAGCCGGCATCGATGCTCTTGGCGACTTCTGCATGCAGGCAGGGCACTGTTGCAGGCACCAACGCAGCAGGCGGAGATGACAGATATCAGGGTGCTCAGTCTACATTTGTCTCGAAAATCGGAGAATCAGAAGTGGCAAGCACAGGATTCAGCACCAAGGAAGCGCAAAAACAGGGATTCAGGGTAGTTTCGGCAAAGATCAGGTCGACGACGAGGCCGGAATGGTTTATTGGTTTCAGACCTTTGGTTCTAAAGGTTCTGGCAGACATCAAGACCAGGAAAATAATAGGTGCTCAGGCAGTCGGGTCAACTGATGCAGCAGCCAAGATTAATGTGATAAGCACAGCGATCTCAGCAGGATTTACTGTGTCACAGCTGCGCGATCTTGAGCTTGCGTATTGTCCGGCAGTATCTAATGCGTTTGACATAATAAGTCAGGCCGCAGAATTAGCAAAAAGAAAGATAGAAAGAAAGTAGGCGTATTTTCATGATTTGTCTTATTTCTCTATGTCTATTGAGATTTTCTTTCCTTCCAATTCACTGCATGCGTTAGTTATCTTGAACCATTTCATTTTTACTCCCAGATGTTTCTGTAGGTCTTTCGTGGATTGATAATCAAGGTTTAATCTGATCCAACCCTCTTTAATAAGACCGCTGTGTTCGCCGATCCATAAGCTCAGGTTTCTTGTTGCAGGATTCATTAAAGCTCTTTTGATTTTTCCTACTATAACTTTTGCCATTATGATCACCTCTTTATTTTAAATTTTATAACCTATATAAAATTTCTGTTTTCCTGGGCTTTATGTAAAAAGTGCGTCTGTGCCGTGAGAATATATATCTTTAGGCAATATTTTCAGTTGGGCTAAGCCAACCATTTATGGTTGGCGCACGCCCTACATGGCTGGTCTGCGGGCCAAAGCGTAGGGCCAGGCGTAGCTTACGAAGTAAGCGAAGTAGTACTTTTTACACAAAGCCGTTTTCCTGGCTTAGTCAGAATCAAGATGCTGATCATCTTCTAGGCCAAAAAGGATTTGCGAAGCTATACGATTGCTTGCACGTCATGTCACGATTTTGCTGCAGAGCCACTGCCATTTTGCAAGAATATGCATAGCAAAA
>CAYMIF010000091.1:0-3480 GCA_964390375.1 uncultured Methanosarcinales archaeon | reverse complement strand
AATAATATTGACTAAAGATATATATACTCGTGACGCAGACGGATTTAATAATACTTTAGGAAAAATTTCATTTTTCTGGTCGAATTTTTTCCAATCATATAATTAAAAAATAAATTGGAAAAAAATTCATATACTAATCTATGACTTTTGGGACAACGCCGGAAAATCAGGTCAGTCTAGATACAAATGATCTTCTTGGCTCGAACAGGTCGCCAGAACGTTTCAGTTTCTCTATGGATTCCTCTACCATATCCTCGCTGATATTATGTTCAGATGCTGCTTCAATTATATCCTGTACTGGAATCACTTTCCCTACCTTTTCCTCCAAATCTGCGATTATATTCTTGATGACTATGAGCTTGCTTCTCTCTGATGTGGGTATGCCTGTCGTTATCCTGTCGATGTCTATCTTTCCTGTTTCAGGGTCCATGCCGACCTGTTCCAGACAGTAGTGGAATATCTTAATCGCCCTTTGAGCATCTTTTTTTGTGACCTTGTCTGATAGCCTTATCTTTGCAGCTGCCTCAGACAGCCTGACGAGAGCCTCTAGCTGTCTTGCTGATATGGGGATCGCCCTGAGACCCTTTTCTTCAGATGATCCAGATGCTCTCATCTTGATGTAATAGTTCTGGATCTCTTTTGCTGCTTCTTCAGTGATCTTTGGAAATACCTTTTGTCTTGCATAGACCAGATATCTTCTGAGCTGCTCAGTGTCTATCTCTACATCCTTCTCTTTTGGAGCCTGGTGGAGCCTGAGGATGAAACCAGACAGTTTCTTATCAAGATCCTCGTCAGGCATGTCCTTTATCGTGAATATTAAATCGAACCTGTTTATCAGGGCCGGCGGGAGGTCTATCTGCTTTGCTATTGTCTCATAGGGATCAAATCTTCCCATCTTTGGGTTTGCTGCGGCCAAAACCGTGGTCTCACATCTCAGAGTTGCCTGAATATTGGCCTTTGATATGCTTACGGTCTGCTGCTCTAGGCCTTCATGCATCGCGCTTCTGTCTTCTGTGCTCATCTTGTCAAGCTCGTCAATCATGAGAATACCTCTGTTAGCCAAAACAAGAGCTCCTCCTTCAAGAGACCAGCCCTGAAGGAATTCATCCTTTACTACTGCTGCAGTCAGTCCAGCTCCTGAAACGCCTTTTCCAGATACGTATCTGGCTTTCGGTGCTACGACCGCCCCTCTTTTCAGAAGCTGTGATTTTCCAGCTCCCGGATCTCCTATAAGGAGAATGTGTATGTCTCCCCTACTTGAGACTCCGTCTGACCTCATCTTTCTTACTCCCCCGACAAACTGCATCAGAAGCGCTTCCTTTATCAGGTCATGGCCATATATTCCCGGAGCCAGCGAAGTCGCCATCTTATCATAAAGTTCCTTGTCCTGGGACAAGAGCTTTATCTCTTCTTCTTCTTTCTCTGTTATCTGGATGTTGCTGTAATCTTCTTCCAACGGTTCGACATTCAGACAATCAATCATAAGATCAAATTTTGTCGAGAGACCTCCAGAGCGAAGAATTATAGGGACCTCTTCAATCATCCCTGTTATCCTGATATTTGCTCCTGGATTTGTCTTCCTGTCACTTATCGGGCTGACCAGATCAGATTTTAGAAGGACATTTATTCTTTTTGGCTGCTCTCCTCCTTCTAGGTCTTTTGTAGCCTCTTCAAGAACCATGCCCTGTGCATCTATCAGCTCTTTTGACAGCATGCGAAACTTGCCTTTCCTTCCGCATCCGCATCTTGTGGGCTCGTTGAATTTCGAGCTTGTCTGAAGGACATTTATTATGTTTCCACAGCTGGGGCACTCGAATCTTGCAGAGGTTACCTGGGGCCTGACGTCAGATTTCTGCCTGACTGTTCCATCAAAATAATAAAGTTTCTTAAGGTGCTCTGACCTGATATTTCGTATCATCAGTTTCCTTGATTCAGTCAGATTTTTTATCCTGATCTTGAAATTGTCGCTCATCTCTGGGATATCAAATTCAGATATAGATATCTCGAATGCCTTAAGCGTGTCTTCAGGAGTCTCTAAAAGATCATTGGCCAAATCAGGGCTGAACATAGATATCTTTGTGAAATCTATTGAAAGAGAATTCTCTTTCTTTCTGGTCTTCTCAAGGAGATCTGCATAGTAATTCATCTCAATGAATTCCTTGAACTTCTTTATCTGTTCGGGCGCTTCCATTTTTATATAGTTTCAACTAATCAGATTTGATTCAAGAATAATAAAAAAATATCATAAAATTACTTCAGTATCTTATTCAGGTTCTCGATGAGCTTATCAAGAGCCATGTATACTTCATCTTCAGATTTTGTTCCTGTGCATACTATCTTTCCGTTGCTGAATAAGAGGAAAGTGGCTTTTGCCTGAGGTAGCTTGTATACAAGACCCGGAAACTGTTCTGGCTCATATTCTGTATTCTCAAGCTTCATCGCCAGAGTGTTTAGATTCAGGTCAAATCCTACTGAACCTGAAGCCACTATGTTTTGGATGTTAATCTTCGGTTCGACTGAAATCTTGACGTTTATCTTTTCAAGACTCTTTATTATATTCTTTATGGCTTCCTGGACCTTATCCATGGACCTTGCTCCTGTGCATACGACCTTGCCTGAACTGAATATAAGGGCAGATGTCTTAGGATCCTTTATCCTTATCACAAGTCCAGGGAACTGCTCAGGATTATACTCTGTATTGCTCAATGTGGCAGCCATCTTTTCGAGTGGGATGTCGTGCTCTAGTGATGTAGATACCACGATGTTTACAACGTGAATGTCTTTTTTGTAATTCTCTTTTGACTGAGACGATTTTTTCATTTATTGGCACCCCCAAGTGATATTCTGCTTTTCATTGGTTTAAAAAGCATTTATAAATAAGGGGTTGCTTTTTCATTTATAAATACTTTGGTTTTTAAATGAATATTTTGGATGATTCGAGCCTCCTCTGTTTCCTGTGGAACTATTGACGGTATTCAACTAAATTTGTTGTCACAAAGGCATTTTGTATATTATCAAACATAGATGATATTTATATATCACGCCTGTTTGTCCAGTGCATGTTTTTTAGATTATCATAAGCTTGTCTGATTCTCCGCAAAAAAAGAATGAATACCTTACCCTTGGAAAAAGCTGTTTTCTGATCCGTTTTAGTTGATGACGCGCCTTAATCATCCTATTAGAACATTTCACTTCATATATATCCCATATGTCGTCTTTTAATGCAAGAATGTCTATCTCACCAACAAGCCGATTCTTTTCAGAGTAAAGGGGTATGTTTTTGAGAACCAGATCATAATTTTGTTCGAGCTGCCGGGACAGCTTGTCCAAATATCTGTCGTGCTTGTTTATTTTGATGACACCACGCAATAAGCGCTACCTGTATATCATATAGTATATCCTACTATATAAAATTTATGGTGCTCAGGGCTATTATGAAATCCTATCCTACCTGCGCTTTTGGGAATGAATTCCCAAACC
>CAYMIF010000090.1:0-3562 GCA_964390375.1 uncultured Methanosarcinales archaeon | reverse complement strand
CGCTTGAGACGGAGTCCGGGCGTACATCGGTGCTCTGCGGACGAACCCGCAGGTAGGATTTAATGATATACACAGAAGGTACTTTCGGGACAGCGCCTAAAAACCAAAAGGTTTATAAATAACTCATTTTTCTTCTGTATTTCAGAATTTCAGCATTATTAAGCCTGAATTCTTCACGATTTTGTCAAAGGAAGATTATTATGTCTTCCCTTGGAAAAAGATTTATGTTTCACGGTGAATCGAAGATGGAAAAGATATTAAACACGCCTACAGGTGAATTGGTAAGCAAGATTTCAGATGAACTGAAATCCCAATCAATAATCAACAAACCAGATTGGGCAGATGTCGTCAAGACAGGAACGAATAAGGCAAGGCCGCCGGCAGATTCAGACTGGTACTATTCTCGAGCAGCATCTATACTTCTCAAGATATACAAGAAAGGCCCGATTGGGGTATCAAAGCTTAGGACTTTTTATGGAAGCAAGAAGAGAAGAGGACATACCCCGTCTGTATTCAGGAGGGGCAGCGGCTCGATAATAAGGAAGATCATGCAGGACATGGAGCGTGCAGAACTAATAAAGAGCACAGAAGTAGGCGTTCATAAAGGAAGAAAGATAATGCCCAAAGGAATCTCACTAATATCAAAGGTTTCAAAATCAAACATCAAGGTAAAGAAGCAGAAGGCAGCAAGCTCACAAGAGCAAAAGCAGGCAAAAAAACCTCAGGAAAAACCAAAAGAAGAGACAGAAAAAAAAGATAAAAAGGAAAAAACTGCTGAGAAAAAGCCTTCTGAAGCAAAAGAATAATCATAAGCAGACACGCAAGATCAAAATGGCAAGATACAATCATTTGAGCAGGAAACTCAGGCTTGGAAAGAAGAGCCGTCAGACAAGATGGGCTCCGTTCTGGACTGTGCCGAAGATATACGGTCTTGGAAGAAGAATCCACCCAGGCAGGCATACTGCAGTCAAGAGAAGCTGGAGAAGGACTAAGCTCAAGGCATAATCATAAGGTATGTAAAATGGCAAAAGAAGAAAGAGTCTACAATGTTCCGCTAAGAAAAGAATTTCTTAAGGTCCCAAAGTACAAAAGGGCAAAAAAAGCAGTATCTGCTCTGAAAGCATTCATAAGCAAGCACATGAAGACAGAGCAGGTAAAACTCGGAAAGCATCTCAATGAACACATATGGGGCAAAGGGATGAAAAACCCGCCACACCATGTGAAGATCCACGTGCTTGTAGACGATAAGGATATCGCCCGGGCAGAATTGGTCGGAAAGACAATAGACATGGGCCAAAAGGAAGAGGAAGAGAAGAAGGGCGCAATATCAGAAAAGCTTGCTGCTGCAAAAAAGAAACTGGGAGTATCTAGTAAAGAAAAAGAAGTCACAAAAAAGACCCTGGAGAAACCAAAACAAAAAGGAGAAGAAGAAGAAAAAAAGGAGCAGGGTCAGCCGTCCACTGACAAAAAGGAAGAAAAAGAACCAGAAAAAGGACCAAAAGAAGATAAAAAAACAGATTCCTCTCCAACAGATAAGAAAAAAGAAAAATCCTCTGAAACTGACAAGAACAAAAAAGAAGAAGGCAGCAGCGAAAAAAAACCCAAAAAGAAAAAAGAAGAAGAAGAAGCAAAGGATACTAAAGAGAAAAAATAAGGTTTTTTATCCGCAGAATCACAAATATTTAATAACTATTGCATATTACTCACTTATTATAAAATGGCTGATAAGAAAAATATACTCATTGTCGATGACGAAGAGGACATAATCGATCTCATAAAAGTCACGTTAGGTGACGAATATTTCTATTACGATGCGACCAACGGAAAGGACGCAATCAAGATTGCAAAAGATAAGAAGCCAGACTTGATTCTTCTTGATATCATGATGCCTGAGATGGACGGTTTTGAGGTTTGCAGAAGGCTGAGGTCTGATCCGGACACAAAAGATATCGTGATAGCCATGGTATCAGCAAAAAAAGAGGACCATGACATACTGACTGGCGTAGATGTCGGCGCGATTGCTTACATAACAAAGCCTTTCAACCCATATGAGCTTCAGGAGAAGGTCAGGGAATTGATTGACATCTGAAAGTCAGAAGAAGTCTGATATGTTTTTCTGTTTTGCTTTGGAAAAAACAGCAATATTCTGGATTTTCTCTGTATTCTTGATATCCTCTTTTTTATCTGCAGCACATTTTTCTGCATCATCAGGATCTCCAGGTCCTGGTTTTGTTTTTTTCGAAGCTTTAGTCCGATCAGCAGCTTTTCCTATCCTGGGTATTCCGTACATCCCGTCGTATCCTGGTATTACCTCTATTTTTCCTCTCCTGTTTTGGATGATAGCATCAGCAAGCTGCCTGTTGGAAGCAGCCATTAGCTTTTCGTGTGTTGCATTCAAAAGGATGTCCATCTCGCTTCTGCCGACCTTCATGAGATCATAATAGGTCTTCCAGACACCCTTGGTCGCGACGCCTTTGCCTATGACCGCGGATATCAGGTCAGACAATGGGATAAGCTTGTAATAATGCTTTGCCCACTCTGGCCGAAATCCTTCAGGCCGATCAGCCAGCTCTTCCACCCTGTTCAGCACACCTATCGTAAGGGGTTTCTTGCAGACAGGGCATATTTTGCCTGTTTTTGCAGAATCCTTAGGCTCAAGGGATATATTGCAGTTACGGTGGCCGTCAAAATGATATTTTCCATAGCCAGGATCCACCTCGACAGTCCCAAAGAGTCGATCATCCCGCGTCCTTATAGCATCTATGATATCCTTGTAATTCATCTTTGAATTGAATATTGTCGCTTCCCGTCCGATTCTCCAGGGCCAGTAGCTATGGGTGTCAGAGTTTGAGAGCATCGCAAGGCGGTCAAGCTGCGATACCCGCCAGTTCATCTCGGCATCTGAGGAAAGTCCTGTCTCGTATGCATGGATAAATTTTGCCTTGTCCATGAAGCATTCCTTCACGCTGTCAAAGCCTGACTTTGAGCCAAACATCGAGAACCAGGGTGTCCAGATATGTGCTGGGAAGACCTCGATATCACGGCTTATGCTCATCAGTTCTTCGACAAACTGGGGGCAGCTCATCTTGAATATAGGTCTTCCGTCGTAATCGATCCTTCCGCGTTTCAGGAGCATCTCAGCGACCTGGTCAACAACATCGAATGATGGTGCGAGTGCGCACATGTGCACCCTCCGGCCCTTCCCTGCCTGTGTATAAACAAGAGCAATCTCTGTGGAGAGTACAAAATTATAGCCAGTCTCAGTCTTCAGTATGCCAGAGTCATCCTCACTGAGGCTGGATTTGAGGAGCTTTAGCCATTCTGGATGCTGAAAATCGCCTGTCCCGAGAAGGTCCACTCCTTTTATCCGCCCGTATTTCTCAAGGTTCTTTATGTCGAGCTGCTTTGAGCATCCTCTGCTATACTTAGAATGTATATGAAGGTCAGATATTATCTGCATTATATCAAAAACAAAAACCGCGGTTGTTTTTATACTTTTGGATTGTGTGGGCTAATATGAAATCCTATCCTACTTCACCGATGTTTCACATCGGTTTCGCCT
>CAYMIF010000089.1:0-3656 GCA_964390375.1 uncultured Methanosarcinales archaeon | reverse complement strand
ATTGCCTAAAGATATATATTCTCATGGCACAGACGGCTAGGATTTCATAATAGCCATGAATACATCATATTTATTAATGATAAATATCATAATATAAAGAACAGCCTGATTATGCTACCTATTTAGGATATAAATCCTGACTAAAAATGCCAAGAATAAATAATCATCTCAAAGCATCATTGATAATTGCACTTATTATATTAGCTTTTACATCATCCACACCTGCAGCGAACGCGAGAATCTGCCAGACCATAGATGATTGCATAGACCTGGGCTGCCCGGGCTCTGTGCGAAGCTGCATAGATTCGCAGTGCAGAAATACAGACTGTATAGTCCCGAAAAATGACCAGATAGTGCTAAGAGAGAATACTGAAAGTTTCGAAGAAGCAGTAGAACCTTATGAAGAAGGGATAAACCTGTCTGTGAAGACAAAGAATCCGGGCGGTATCAGACAAGGCATGCTGCAATCTCTTGGGATGGGTAATGTCATGCCGAAGATAATCAAGACTCTGGGCATTGTTTTTGTCATCCTGATTGGCCTGATACTCATGGCGATGATCAAGTCAGAAGGCAACACAAAAGCTGCAATAATCGGCCTGGTCATAATCATCATGTCAGGACTGATATTTGTGATACTTAATTTCAACCAATTCGCTGCCCTAATGTCGGGCATATCAACAACGTCTACAATATGGGAGAAATATGAACCAGATGATTTCATCTCGAAGTCAGACCCTTTAAAATACGACAGTTTTATATCCAAAGACCTAAGCGAGAAACAAAAAAAATTCCTTTCTCCCAGAATCCTGAATGCAAAGGAATATGCTTGGACATCAGAAGACCATGAGACTAAAGTCCTCGTGATTGAACTGGATGACAGAAACTATCTGGATGAGCTGAATCTCGGAAGATACCTTGAATCAGAGCATGTCCTCACAAGATACACCGAAAAGATCCTGGCAAATTCCTTTTCAGGAAATGTATCGAACTACCTCTTCGACGAGGACAGATTTGCATTCTCTATCACCACCAATACAGGCGAAACAGATCATATTGCCAGGAAGATAATCTCCAGATATCCAACTTCACCTACATCGAGCCTGATGTTTAAGTCAGACAGAACACCGCCAATCATATTTGATATAATACCAAATGAAAGCACAAATAATGGACAGATATCCTTCAAGGCATGGGACAACGAATCAGGACTGGACTATGACAAACTGAGGATATTCTATATCGACGGCTTTAGAGGACATTCCGAAGACTGCACAGAAAAAGACAGCACAAAGGGAATTATCTCGTGCAGATTTATCGGCCTTAACCTAAAGGAAGGAGAGAATCTGCTGAGAATAGATGCTGTAGACCAGGACGAAAACAAGCTGGAGAAGAAGATCAATTTCATATTTGACTCGATGCCACCTGCACTTACCATGATATCACCAAAAAGGGATGGATACGTAAACAATAAAACAGTCGTGTTCAAGGTAATAGATGCTGTATCAGGCATAGATTTTGAAGACCTCGAGACCAATTACTTCAACATTGATTATGAGTACTGTGAAAACATATCAAAAGGAGTGCTTTGCAAGTATAATGATGCTGATATGGAATACGGACAGAATCTTATCATGATGAGCGGGTCAGACAGCATAGGCAATTCTGTTGAATGGGCAGTCAGTTTTGTATATGATGATATACCACCAGAAATAACCTTAGAAGAAGAGGGGTTCGAGATATACGACAGATACGGGATAGACAGTGATTCAGTATCTGTCAATGGAGAGGCGTTTGATACAGGCATTTGCCTGGAATCAGAAGATAGTGTGAATTGTCCTTATGAAGAAACTGTATCCAGAATAAGCGCAAAAGACAGGGCAGGGAATACAGGATATTTACTAAGATGACATACATTGATAATGCACTGATAAGAAACAGAAAAGCTGAATGAAGAAAGGATTTTTTCCTTAATAGCAAAATCAAGGTCAAAAAATTTATAAATACTTATCTACTGCTTAATTTAATAAAAAGAGGTGTATTATGGCTGCAAAAAAAGCAGAGGAGAATAAAAAGAAACATACTGGATGGATAATCATAATCGTTGTGCTTGTGATACTCGGCTTGTTCAGCTTCATGATCGCAGGACTTTTCTCTATAATCATACTTTTCAGCGGAGAGAGCCAGACCAGGGTCGGTTCAGGAAACGTGGCAGTGATCTCAATCAACCAACCTATATATACTGAGAGGATGGTGAGCGGTTTTAGCACTGTCGGCGTCTCTTCTTCTGATATCGTAAACATGATCGAGGAGGCAGATTCAGATCCTTCGATCGATGCTATCCTGCTTGAGATCAATTCTCCAGGAGGTTCTGCTGTGGCCTCAGAAGAGATTGTCAACGCAGTCAAGAGCACAAGAAAGATTACAGTGTCGTGGATCAGAGAAGTCGGAGCATCAGGCGCATACTGGATCGCATCTGCCAGCGACCATATAGTCGCAAGCAGGATGTCGGTTGTGGGGAGCATCGGCGTGATCTCGTCATACCTTGAATTCTCAGGACTCATGGAGAGATACAATGTGACTTACCAGCGACTGGTCTCAGGCAAATACAAGGACATGGGTTCTCCTTACAAAGAACTGACCAACGAGGAAAGAGAGATGTTCATGGGAGAGCTGGAAGACATCCATGACATATTCATGTATGACGTGGCTGCTAACAGAGGCATACCAGATGATGAGATCGATGATCTGAGCGAAGGACAGATATTTCTTGGTATTAATGCGATAGAACATAATCTCATAGACCAGCTTGGAAGCAAGAATGAGGTGATACAATATCTTCAAGATACTCTTGAGACTGACGAGGTCGCACTTGTCGAATTCAGAAGACAGGCGGGGTTCTGGGAGATATTTTCAATGGCTATGAACGACAACAGCTTTTCTGTCGGAAGAGGCATCGGGTCCAGCCTCAAGGAGAATGACAGGTCAGGAGTCATAATCACTTAATAGGGCTTTTTGGGCGGTTGTGTTTTTTATTATTTTTGTGCTTTTTCTTGGCTATCCCGAACTTAGAATATCGTTTGCACTTCTCGCAGAAAGTCACTATGAACTTGTCCCTTATCCTGGTTCTTGCGTTCATGCCTGTGACAAGATAGGAATAGCAGTGCCTGCAGAACCTCCGCTTGTACTGGGAAGGTATCCTGACACGATGCTTCTGCGCAATCTTTCTTGCAAGCGCAACGTATCTGTCTGCCAAAGCAGGGTCTTTTGAGAAAGCTTTTTTGGCCTGCTGAAACAATGTGTCGATTCGTTCCTGCGCTATCTTCTTCTGCTCCTGTTTTTTCTTCTTGTACCTGCGCATGTGGAATTGAAGGGAAAGGTCATATATATAATTTGAGTATCATTTTCCACAATTTTAGAGCAAGATTGTCTTGACGGGCTCACTCTGCTGATTTCCCGTTTCTGGGAAAAATAAAGAGGAATCTGTGCTGTTAAATCCAAGGTTAAGGACCTTTCAACAGGGCTATAATTTAAGGCTTAGTCAATTTTATGGTGCTAATTATTCCAGATTCGAGCCGTCGAATCCGCAATCCACAGAACTCCTCAATAAACCAGGGCCAAACGCCCATAAAAATCAGATTAGATATTGATTCGAAGCG
>CAYMIF010000088.1:0-3762 GCA_964390375.1 uncultured Methanosarcinales archaeon | reverse complement strand
CCAATCATATAATTAAAAAAATTGGAAAAAAATTCATATACTAATCTATGACTTTCGGGACAGCGCCTATTTTGGGGGCTTCATCCAAAAAATAGCGGTAGTGCCAATAATGCAAGTCCTTTCTTTTGAAGTTATCAAGCCGACAAGGGGCTCGTCCCTTACGGGGAACGTCGGCCAAAGGTCAAATAATGAAGGGACGAACCGGCACTACCCGACCGAAGAGAGATTTTTTGTATGAAGCCGATCTTGGGGCCGCGTTGAAAACATCTGATCCATAGGGTTTGATAGTGCCAAGGCCTGATTCGTTCAAGTGAGGCTAATGGAAACTTTAGTTCTTGCCAGGAACCGATTCCTCTCTATTGTCTTTGATAGCAGGGAATCGGCAGAACGGCAGTATGTAATACTTTGAAATTTCAGGTTATCCGTGGGGTTTTTAAGCCCAGCTTGATGTTGGGGCCAAAGACCATAAACTTTGAGGCCAGGCACTATCAAATCCTTCAGCATGGATGTTTTCAAAGCGGACGATTTTGAGACTGTTATGGTTTTAAAAAACATTAAAAAATTGAAAAAAATCAAGAAAAGAAGTCACATATTGATCATATCAATGATCTCCTTCATCCCTTTGGTCGCAGGCTTTGTCATGACCTGGTTTGCGACATCTTTGAGCTTCTTGTCTGCATTGGATAACGCGATTTTGAAACCTGGATTCAGAAACATATCTATGTCATTCTCGCCGTCGCCGACCACGATTGTGTGATCCAGATCGATATTAAGGTATCTCATCGCAAGACGCACGCCCATGCCCTTGTCGACGCCGTTCGGAAGGACAAGGATTTCATTTACGTTTCGGATGAACTTTAGATGGTCAGCGACCTTCCCGAGCTTTTCCCTCACCTTCTGCTCGTCCTCGACCCTTATGCTTGCGATTACTTTGCCGATAGTGACATCAGGAAGGTTCATCTCGCGTATTATCCTCTTCGCCCGCTTCATGTAATATGTGTTTACAGTCAGCGTCTTCTTAGTAGCCGGAAAATAGAGCACTGCACCATTCTCAGCGACCACGCATCTCCATATCTTGAAGTGCTTGCACAGTTTCTTGGCAAAACGTACATTCCTTCCGGTCGAAAGAAAAAGGTCAATCCCAAGATCCTTCATCTTATGCAGGATATCTGTATCGAAGTCAAGAGGATCGAACTCTCTTTTAGCAGGCTCATCGATTATTGTCCTGTCCAGATCTGTGATTATCCCCTTGATGTCGTTCTTGTTCATATACTTTACACCATAGAGTTCATCTTTGGACTTGATCACGTCATTGTACATGATAAGATGTTTCTCGACACCTCTGTCGATATGGAACTCCTTCTCGACTCTCTTCAGGGAATTGTTGCCCAATCTTTCCCTGAGCTTATCATCAGAGAGTATCTTGATTATAGAGTTTGCAGTGGATTTATAATCTCCGACATCGGCCAGGAAGCCATTATAGCCATCCTTTACCTGGATTGGAATCCCTCCGACTTTAGTTCCGACTACAGGAAGACCGCATGCCATGCCTTCAGTGACAGCAAGCCCAAAGCCCTCATTTTTGGAGCATAAGGCATCGACATCAACAGAGTTGTAAAGTTTAGGAAGATCAAAATAGTCGATTGTCCCTGTCCAGATAACATTCTTCTCAACTCCAAGCTTCTTGATAAGCTTCAGCACATTGTCTTTTAAGGCAGCTCTGCTTTTTGACAGCTTGTTGCTCATGGATTCGCCTCCGACAAATACGAGCTTAGCATCAGGAAACTTCTTAAGAACCGACGGAAGGGCCTGGATTAGATGCTCATGCCCTGATTTAGGATCGACTCTCTGAACGCACAGGATAACTCTTGAATCAGGAGGAATTCCATATTTCGCCTTTATCTTGCCAGCGTCAACATCGATCTTCTTGAATATATTTGTATTTGCGATCGGATGTATCAATTTAGGTTTCTCAGGATCAAGACCTGCTTTCAAAGCAGCATCGATGTATTCTTGTGAAGAGAACACAACCTGATCATACTCATTGAGATGCTTGATCAGAAACTTCTTCAGGTGGCTTGACATGTTGTCGATGAAAGGGATGTGCCACGTAAGTATGCATGGAATACCTCTTGGAACATACTTGTATGCAAAGAGCAGCTGAAAATCGTGTATATGGACTACCTCTGGTGGATTCTCTTCCAGTAGAAGCTTCAGCTCTTCACCGAAATATTCATTCACAGTGAAATATTCCCGATATCCTTCTGTCTCTTCTGGGCTTTTTGTGAACTCCTTGACATTATAGTGTGACTCTTTGTAAACAGTCTCCTTGAACTTGCTGTAGCTGACCATGATATCTTTTTTTATAGGTTCACGAGGAACACGATGTACACGTATGCCTTTTACCTCATCGTGATGTTCTTCTCCTGCAACGCGCAGATGGACCTCAACGACCTCATTGCCTTTGATGATCAGCTCTTTTGCAAGATTGAGCAGATAGGTTGGAACCCCGCCGATTTTCGGATAGAACGATTGACTAGCAAAATAGATTTTCATATTATCACCCTGGTTAATAGAATTTCAATAGTCATAACCATGATTGAACAATCACCTGGTTTTGGCTATTGTATGTTCTTTTCATTTCGTCGGTCACTTCTGTTGACATATCACTTAAAAATAGACTGAACTGTCAAGAATATCGAATGATTAATAAGGCATCATTAATAAAGATTATTGTATTTGAATACATTAGACATCAGGCATGAATAGTAATATCATGAATGTCGAAAAAAATTTTTAAAAGAAGTAGATTTACAGTAATAGAAATGACAGAAATCAACCTTTGCCAGCCAGAAGGTCTGGGTTTGTCCTGCTTCGGCTGCTGTGGAAACAGCTACAAGTCAAAACATAAGATACTGGAAGGCATCAGGAAAAATACAAAGGAATACCTGGATTCTGGAGGCGATCTTGGAAGATTCCTGGATAAGCCGACATCGGTCCGGCCCTGCGGAGTATGCAGGAATGTAGTCCTTCATGCAGAGGATCAGGTATTCTGCCCTGCACATCCTCTGGTAAATGAAGGTGCTGATTACAGGGACAAAGTATGCAACAAGAGCTACAACTGCAGGACGAAGAAGATATTCGAGACATGGGATGATGATAAACAATTGGAATTCATAAGATTCATAAAATCCCTGCAATTGGATTTTATAGATTTCTCGCTTAAGATGGATAACAGCGAACTCCTCAAGGCATTCATGAAACATAAGAAAACCAAAAGTTAAAACGAGCTACAGACACGGCTTATAGACGAAATATTTATTAATCAGAAGGAAATTCTAATAGTAAATATACCACTATACAATAACAACAAAACTAAAAATGAATAAAAAACTGATGATTGGATCAATTGCATTCCTGATTATCCTTACGATGATTGATCTAGCATATGCAATGTCGTTTTCTTCAGATATGAAAAAAGAAACACAGATGACTGGATGTATTCAGGACAATGGTAATAGCTGTGAAAACGAAGAACAGCCAGAGGTCCTGCCTGAGTTCTCCACGATTGGCACAGGATTGGCTATAGCTGGAACAGCAATATATGCTTCTCTTAAGAAGAAGCAAAACTAAAAACTCTAAAAAAAAGAGGGTATTATGAAATCCTAGCCGTCTGTGCCGTGAGAATATATATCTTTAGGCAATAATCTCAGTTGGGCTAAGCCAACCATTTATGGTTGGCGCACGCCCTACATGGCAGGT
>CAYMIF010000087.1:0-4023 GCA_964390375.1 uncultured Methanosarcinales archaeon | reverse complement strand
GCTCTGCAGCAAAATCGTGACATGACGTGCAAGCGATCGTATAGCTTCGCAAATCTTTGTTGGCCTAGAAGATGATCAGCACCTTGATTCTGACTTAACCCATGGCGAAGGGGTTTTTGTCAGTTCCGCTGTGTTGGGGCTTCATCCAATAAATACTACTCCGCTTGCTGCGCAAGCTTCGCCTGGCCACGGGAAGCTTTACTGCATAAATCTTCCCTCCCTAGGCACAGACGCATTTATTGGATGAAGCCCTGTGTTGGGCAACATTTATTAAGAAAAAATTCCTATAACATACAAAAGATGAGGAAAAAACTATTTTTATCCATCACATCACTGGGAATCTCTGCTGCAGTCTTCCAGCTTATAGTTATCAGGGAGTTTCTAAATATCTTTGCCGGACTTGAGCTGGTGATCGGCATAATCCTTGCGAACTGGCTTCTCCTGAACGGTATAGGAAGCTATATCGGCAAATACTGCGAAAAAATCAGGAACAAGCTCAGGATGCTTGTTGTGCTGCAGACAATAATCGCAGTGCTTCCGCTTATCCATATAATCCTCATCCGAACGCTGCGAAACACGATGTTTCTTCCGGGTGAAGGCATTGGTATCCTAGGTATATTCCTATATAGCTTTTTTCACCTTCTTCCATACTGCCTGATATCCGGATTCCTGCTGACCATGGTGTGCGTAATATATTCCACCGAAAGATCAGGCAAGTCTGTAGGCATAGTGTATTCAATAGATATTATAGGAGATGTTATCGGCGGACTTTTATTCAGCCTTTTATTTATATCCTTTTTAGACCACATACAGATCTCTGTCATAATCATGCTTCTTAATTCTGCCTGCGTGTTCTTCCTGCTTTCTGAAAAAAAGAAGCTTGTGCTGCCTTATGCGTTGATCGGCATTTTTGTGATTTTCGGACTGGTCGTGCTCAATTCAAATATCAATGAAGTGAGCCTGGGAAGCCTTTATCAGGATTCAGAGATAATCCACAGTGGTAATACATTATACGGAAACCTTGTGGTGACAAAAGACAACGAACAGTTGAACTTCTTTTTCAATACAATACTTCTTTTCTCCACAGATGATGTACTGACAAATGAACAGGACGTGCACTATGCTTTGGCACAGACAAAAAAAACAGACAAGGTCCTGCTGATATCCGGCGGGGTTTCGGGAATAGTAAAAGAGACAGACAAATACGATCCAGAAGAGATAGATTATGTAGAGATGGACCAGGCAATAACCAAGACAGGACAAAAACTCACAACCAACCTCGATTTCTCGAATGTAAACATAATAAACAAAGACCCCTATCTATTCCTGTCTGAGACAGATAAAAAATATGATGCCATAATCATGAACATGCCAGACCCTAAGAATGCACAGCTATCAAGGTTCTATACTATTGAGTTCTTCGGTCTTGCAAAAAGCAGGCTCACACCTGAAGGGGTGTTCGGACTGAACCTTGAGGGTTATGCAAATTTCATACCACAAGACAAGGCTATGCTTTATTCATCTGTCTATAATTCGCTGAAAGACAGATTTTCGAATGTTCTTCTGGTGCCTTCCGGAAAAGCATATATGATTGCAAGTGAAAAGGAACTGAGCTACAACATAGGCGATCAGATAATCGACAAAGGTGTTTACACAAGGTATGTGAACAATGATTACCTGTCAGGCATATTGACAGAAGACAGGGTCATGCAGCTGGAGAACTCAATCAGTGAAGATGCGCCGAAAAACACCTTATTCCATCCAATCTCATATTTTTTCTCGCTTCTGTCATGGCTTCGGATATATGGAAACGGAATCTACCTGGTAATCCTAATCATCGTTCCAATCATCCTTTATTACCTTCTGAGGCTAAGAGAGGTGTCATTCCCCGTGTTCTGTGCAGGGTTTTCTTCTATGACACTTCAGCTTGTGTTGATTTTCTCATTTCAGATAATATATGGATATGTATTCATGATGATTGGTGTGATTACAGCAATATTTATGGCAGGATGCGCAATAGGTGCATATATTTCAGCCAAGATTATCAAGAAAGCACTCAAAAAGCACATAAAACTGATACTGACAGGTTTTATAATATACTCTCTTGTCCTTCCCAGCATCATCAAGTCTTTATACGGCATGTCAGTCCATGGTATGAGAGATATCAGTGCCTGGCTCATCTTCCCATTGCTTGTAATTATAGTAGGAATACTTACTGGATCATTATTTCCTGTCGCTGCCAGGCTCATTTTCAGGAGGTCAATCGCAAAGACTGCAGGAAAAATCTATAATGCAGATCTAATGGGATCGGCGCTTGGTGCGATAGTCTCGAGTGCAGTCATAATCCCGCTTTTCGGCGTATCCTCTGCTGCTTATCTGTCAGGGCTGGTCTGCCTTCTTGGGCTTGGAGTGATAATTCTATGGAAAACCAGAAGATAACGGCCAAGTCAAGTTTGTGGTGCTAATTATTCCAAATTCGAGCTTAATATTTCAGTCTTGAAACAGAAGATGTCATATTGAATGCGCTCGAATTTTCAATAGCTTCGCAAATCTTTATCGGCATCGAAGATGATCAGCACTATGATTCTGACTTAACCGAAGATAACTAAAATTTAAATAGAAAATTCCATTACTGGCTTACATGTCTGATAAGAAGAAGAAGAAGAAGAAGAGGGAATATAAAAAAAAAGGACCTAGTGCTCAAGGAAAAGATAAAAATAAGAAAAGCGATGATTCATCGTTCCTTGACAAAAAAATCAGCAGACGAGATTTTTTAATCAAAGGGGGAATCGCCCTGATCGGTGCCGCAGGCCTGGGGTTTGGCGCCAAATACCTGATAGGCAGAGCATACACAAATAGATACAAAACAATATCATTTACAGATAGTATGAATCAATCTGAGAAGACATCTAAAATAGACTGGAAATGGTCAAGGGAAGCTATGCATTACAGGAAACGATCCAGGAACATGGTGAAATGCGAGCTGTGCCCGAACAACTGCACTATCATGCCAGGCAAAAAAGGAGTCTGCGGAGTGAGGAAGAACCATGAAGGAAGACTATATTCTCTTGTCTGGGGTAATCCTGCTGCTGTACATATCGACCCTATAGAAAAAAAACCATTGTATCATTTCCATCCTGGAACGAGTGCGTTTTCCATAGGATTTGCAGGCTGCAATTTCGAGTGCCTGAACTGCCAGAACTCTGAACTCTCGCAGGCAAGCCCAGAGGATTTTTTGGATAATTATCCTGATTTTGTCGTGAGTCCTAAGATTCTTGTTAAGAATGCAAAGAAAAATGGGTGCGAATCTATCGCATATACGTACAATGAACCGACAACATTCTATGAATACATGCTTGAGTGCTCGAAGGAGGCGCATAAAGAGGGGCTGAAGAATGTTTGGGTGACCTGCGGGTTCATCAATAAAAAACCGCTTCTTGAGCTTTGCAAGCATATCGATGCCGCAAACGTGGACCTCAAGAGCTTTTCTGATGATGTTTACAGGAAACTAAACTCAGGAAAGCTGCAGCCTGTGCTGGACACACTTAAAACCCTGCACGAGCAAAGGGTGTGGCTGGAGATCACAAACCTTGTTGTTCCGACCTATACTGATGATGAAGATATGATCAAGAAGATGTGCAAATGGATAGTAGACAATCTCGGGACAGATTATCCGCTTCATTTCTCACGTTTCCATCCGCAGTACAAACTGAAACATCTTGCAATGACATCGATCGAATCCCTTCGCAAAGCCAAGAAGATCGCTGAAGACACAGGACTTCGGCATGTCTATATCGGCAATATCGCTGAGGCCCAAGAGACATTTTGTCCTGGAAGCGACAAGGTTTGCATAAGACGTTTGGGATACAGGATTTCGAAAAATGTCGTGGATGACAATGGGAACTGTGAAGGTTGCTCTGAGAAGATTGCTGGCAGATGGAAGTAAATAATCATAATGCCCTGCATCCGATGCTGGGTACTTTTGCTGGCCAAAAGTGAAATTTTAGCATCTTTTTAAAATTC
>CAYMIF010000086.1:0-4392 GCA_964390375.1 uncultured Methanosarcinales archaeon | reverse complement strand
GTATTCCAATTCTGGAATATAAAATGCGAGGTTTAACATGCAATCATAATAGCCCGGAAATTAATAAAGTTTTTAAACTAACTGCATCTCCTCGAAAACAGAATGGTTTACGACGTAGCAGTGATAGGCGCAGGACCAGCAGGTGTTACAGCAGCGATATACGCAAAAAGGTACATGCTGGATACTGTTGTGATAAGCAAGGATCTTGGTGGTATGGCAAAGAAGGCCTGGAAGATAGAGAATTATCCAAGCCACAGGTCGATTCTTGGAAGCAGCCTTGCAAAGCTTTTCAAGGAGAATTTCGACCATCTGGATGTCCCTTTTGAAAAGGACACTGTCCAGAAGCTTGAAAAGGATGAAAATTTCTTGCTGACGACTAAAGAAGGCAAGAGGATTGAGGCAAGGTCGATAATCATCGCATCCGGCACCAAGAAACGCAGGCTGGGTCTTCCTGATGAGGACCGCCTCAAAGGCATATCCTACTGCGCAATATGCGACGCACCGTTCTACGCTCAAAAGACAGTTGCAGTCATTGGCGGCTGTGACTCAGGCGCGACAACAGCGCTTCTTTTGGCAGAATATGCAGAAAAAGTATATCTGATTGAAGTTCAGGACAAGCTTCCTTGTGAAGCAGTATGGGCAGAGCAGATAATAAAAAATCCTAAGGTTGAGGTCATGTGCAATTCAAGTGCAGAAAGTTTGCATGGTGAAAAAAGGATTGAAGCAGTCTCCCTGAAAGGAGGAAATAAGCTTGACATCCAGGGCCTTTTCATAGAGATTGGTTCTGATCCTGATAACGCCCTTGCAAAATCTCTTGATGTGGATACAGATGACTGCGGCATGATTGTGGTAGATCGCGCCCAGAACACGAGTATTGATGGTGTTTTTGCAGCAGGGGATATAACCGACGGTTCATCGGGTCTTCGTCAGATTTCAACAGCAGTTGGTGAAGGTGCGGTTGCTGCATACTCTGCCTATAGATATATAAGGAAAAGGTGAAAAATATGCAGCATAAGGAACAAAGAGTGCTCGTCTTATTCGACGTGCAGAATTTATATTACAGTGCAAAGCACCTCTACAATACGAAGGTAAATTTCAAGGAGATTCTAAAAAAAGCGGTCTCCGGAAGAAAGCTGATTCGTGCTATTGCTTATGTTATCAGGGCAGACATTAAGGACGAGTCTAATTTCCATGAGGCCCTAAACAAGGTAGGAATCGAGGTCAAGGCAAAAGACCTTCAGATATTCTTTGGCGGAGCCAAGAAAGGAGACTGGGATATCGGAATAGCGATGGACGCTGTCAGGCTCGCAAACAAGGTGGATACTGTTGTTCTCATAAGCGGTGATGGTGATTTCAAGGATCTGGCAGCGTACCTTAAGTCACATGGCTGCAGGACAGAGGCTATAGCATTCGCAAAGACCTCATCCAAGCATCTGAAAGATGAAGTTGACTCATTCTATGATCTTGGTTTGGATCTTAAGAAATTTCTGATAGGCACACCGAAAAATATCTCTTCAAATAGCACTAATAGGTCAGAAAGGAGCAAGAAGTCTGATGAAAAAGACGACAAGAAAAGGTCTAGGAGAAAGGATTCTGATGGCAGTAAAAAGAGGAGCAATAGCAGGACAGCCAGAAGGCCAGGAAAAGACCCTGACCGTCGATATCCCAGGAAAAGGAGCAGTCAGAGAAGAACAGACAGAAGCGGACCGAGACGTTCTGAGAGAGATTCAAAGGAAAGATCCGATGATGATTTACAGAACGCGGTTATGCAGGCGAATCTTGCTCAGCCTGAAGAGGAGATCACGAAGTTAGCAACTAAAAATGACACTTCCGTCGAAGTTTTCGATATGAAATCCAATCAGCAGGAAAAGGACAATTCTTTCACAGGGGCTCTAAAGAAGCTGATTACAAAAGGAAAGGATGAATGATTCTTAAAAAAAATGAAGATCCTGGCATTCACAGACATCCACGGAGACATTTCTCTTATCGATGAGATAGAGGCTAAATCAAAGCACGCGGATGTTCTGGTATGCTGTGGAGACCTTTCGATATTCAGCACAGATCTTGAGAAGATAATGAAGAGGCTGGACATGTTAGGAAAGCCTCTCCTTTTGATACACGGAAACCATGAGACAGAAGAAGAGATGAAGGTCATCTCAAGGAAGCTCAACAACACCTATTATGCTCACAAGAAGTTCATTAACATTGACAATCATCTTTTCGTGGGTTATGGAGGTGGCGGTTTTTCCAGAAGTTTCACTGGTTTTGATGGCTTTGAAAAGCAGATGGAAAAAAGATTGAAGAAAAGGTTGCACAAGAAGACTGTCTTTTTCACTCATGCACCTCCCTTCACGACGATGCTTGACAGAATAAACCAAGAGCATTCAGGCAACGAGTCCATAACTTCTTTTATCAGGCGGTTTTCAGTAGACTATCATTTTTCAGGTCATTTCCATGAGAATGCGGGTTGCAAAGACAGGATAGGAAATACAATACTCATGAATCCGGGTCCTGAAGGAGTCCTGATAGACTTGGATTAATATTGATTAAGGACCAAGAATCAAAAACTCATTATTCTATCTGCAGAATCTTCTTTCATGAGAAGCACTACTCTGCTCTCTTGCTTTTCATCTATTATCTTGTAACCGCAGTGACTGCAGATCTGTTCAGAAAATTCCCTGATTTCATTATGCCTGGGCATGTTCTCGATACTGAGTCTCAGTCTGCTTGAACCCACGAACATATATGCTTTGACCTCGACAAACATCGGTTGTGCCTGGTGTATTAGTTCTGCCCATGACTCAGGCTCCACCATGTTATAGCCAGATATTAATGTCAGCCGAAGAGTAGTCCTTGTCTTTTCCGATAGCCCTCTCATCGCCCGAAGTGAAGACTTGAGCCTCTCCCAGCCATCTTTGAATCTGGGTTGGTCAACCTTCTCAAATATCTCCTTGGTCGGTCCATCCACAGAAAGGTAGAGCTGCGTAGGTGGTTCTATCTCAGAGATTTTTTCCGGAAGCATGCCATTGGAGACCACAAACGTGGTCTTGCCCATACTATGCAGAAGACTGATCATCTCATTCAGTTTTGGATATATTGTTGGCTCTCCGGTCAGCGAAATCGCAAAATGCATAGGCTCAAATGCTTCTTCCAGCTTCTTTTGATCTGTCTTATCATTGCCCCCAAAGCCGGTGAGCTGTTTTCGCTGCATCTCGATCGCCCGCTTTATGGTTTCTGCTGGATCGTCCCATTCCTTCATCTCTGTCCCGAGAGTCTGCTCTATCTCTCTCCAGCAGAATATGCATCTGTTCTGGCAGAACCCGACGCTTGGTGAGATCTGGCAGCACCTGTGGCTTTGGATGCCATAGAATTTCTGCTTGTAGCACACGTCCTCATCCCTCAGGGATTTTTTGGTCCATGTGCATATCTTCACAGCAGAATGTCTTCCGCAGAATGCATATGACTGCTTCTCAAGCAGGTCGTGTAGCTGTTTTTCTTTAGTCATTTATTGCAGGGAACCAGAGACTCTTTTTAAGTTTTATAGATGATGGCAATGAATATGCAGCAATTCATTCAATACTCTCCAGCAGAAATCGTATTGTCCCGAATATCCTCAAGGCAGTCTTCCCGAAGCATCGGGTCGCTTATGCTTTGGCACAATGCTTCATTATCTCCGCCCAGCGCCAGGCACATGTTATTCAGGTCCTGGTTTGTGATTTTGTTGCAGTGCTCGGTTGTGTTGAACCTTCCTGCATGTACCATATAGCAGGTGTCCTTTACTGTTTCGATAGTAGCTGTGCCGCAGTATTCGCCTGATTTTACCAAACTCTCGTCTTCGAAATTATCAGTCATGAAACTATAGCACATGATGCCCATGATCTCTCCTTCTCCTTGGCATTTCTCAAGTGCCTGCTCAGCTGTCATGCTCTCCATATTCATAAGCCCGACAAAATCATTGACCAGCATGAAGGCTGCGACAATTAGATATATAACTACTGCTCCGGCAACGATTCCGATCAGGCTGAGTATTAGGCCAGCTATAGCAAATCCCCGCCCTTTTTTAGAATTCTTTTTGTTGATCTTGACAAGCGCAGCGATTGAGATGATGAATCCGATGACAGATATTATCAGGCCCAGGCCGGGTATGAGAAACATCACGAATCCTACTATGCCGAGCACAAGGCCAGCTGTGGCAATACCCGGTGTTCCTTCAGAATTTTGTTCAGCTGGATTCTGTGGCACAGCATTCTTCGGTGTTTTGACCTCTACCTTTGATGGATTCTTTTCTGCCATATTCCAATAACTGGCTCAGGGGGTATATAAAACTTACTGTTCATGGGCTTAGTCAGAATCAAGGTGCTAATCATCTTCTAGGCCAAAAAGGATTTGCGA
>CAYMIF010000085.1:0-4722 GCA_964390375.1 uncultured Methanosarcinales archaeon | reverse complement strand
TTGCCTAAAGATATATATTCTCATGGCACAGACGGCTAGGATTTCATAATAGCCTGGGATTTGAGAATCTTTAAATATCATCACTCATGCCAAAAGGACATGGACAAGTTCAAGCTCGTATCTAAATTCAAGCCGAAAGGCTCCCAGCCAGATGCTATTTCAAAGCTGGTCCATGGGCTTGAGAAGAAGCATCGGTTCCAGACACTCCTGGGAGTGACAGGGTCAGGGAAAAGCCTGGATTTCAATGAGAAGATAATAATCAGAGATAAAGAAGGAAAAATAATCAAGACAACAATTGGCTATTTTGTTGAAAGGCATCTGAAAAACCCGAGATCAATCGCAGATTCTCTGGTAGATAATGTTGAAGGATTTAAGATATTATCATTTGATCCAGACACCTATAATTTCAAGGAACAAGACATAGTAGAGGTTTCAAGGCATCAGGAGGAAATCATATATGAAATAATACTCGACGACAATTCCTCGATCCGCGTGACAAAGGACCATAATTGCTTTCGGTTCTGTGATGCTAAACTTGAATTAGTACCAACAAAAGCACTTAAGGAAGGCGACTTTATCCCTACATCGAATATTCTACCTCAACCGAAAAAGAAATTGTCATCCATAAATCTTATCGACTCAAATAAAAAACTAAAACTTAATATAAAAGAACTTATCGAGAAATTTGATCCAAATTCTAAAAAACTTGCTCTATTTTTTAAAAGAGAATATCCTGGACCTGGCAGATGGAAATTAAAGCAGATCTTAAATACTACTAAAGAAAGAGGGATAACTTATGTTGAGTTTAAAAAAGTTTTAAAAATTCTTGGTATTGAACTTGTAAAAGCGAACAAATATGTTAAATTTATCACAAAAAGACAAGACAAACTTACTCCTCTGTTGAAGGTTACAGATAAATTTCTTACTTTTTTGGGGTTATATATAGCAGGAGGACATAATACAGGCAATTATATCCTGATCTCCAATCCAAAAAAAAGTCTGCAAAAAACATGCAAATCCTTCTTCGATTCATTGAATCTCGATTATCATCAGAGAAACAAGAAAGATATAGCTTTCCATTCTAAAATTTTTTCTAACTTTCTGTCTTGCTTTGGGAAAAAAGCTGAAGAAAAAAAGATTCCGGAATTTGTATTCAACCTTGACAACAGCCAATTATCAGTACTCATCAGATCAATTTTCGATTGTGATGGATGGGTTGAGAATAATTCTGTCCACCTTGGTTCTGTCTCAAAGGAATTGGTTTTTGATTTAAAAGATCTACTATTAAGGTATGGAATAACTTCAAGAGTCAGAATAAAAAAATCGATGAAACCTCTCTATATACTCAACATCTCAGGCAAAAATAATATTGAATCTTTCAGAAGAGAGATCTCATTCTCATTAGGATATAAAAAGAAAAAATTGATGAAGATATCAAAATCAAAAGACAATACAAATGTTGACCTTATCCCTAATTCTTCGCATTTTTTTAAGTCAATCAGAAAGAGATTCAAACTATACCAGATTGATGTAGCAAAAATATGCAAATGCAACAGGAGTTACATCTCGATGGTTGAATCAGGAATCAGATGCCCCTCAATCAAATTATCCAATAATCTGATAAACTGGTTGAGTAAAAAAAATCCTAATTATAGACATTTAAAGAACTTGGTGAAGTTTAATTTCAAAAAAATCGTGAAAATTAAAAAGACTAAATCTACCATGGGATATGTTTATGATCTCTCTGTCAAGAATAATGAAAATTTTGTCGCTGGCAATGGTAATATCTTTGTACATAATACATTTACCATGGCGCAGATAATCAACAAGGTCCAAAGACCTGCGCTTGTGCTTGCACACAACAAGACGCTGGCAGCACAGCTATACAACGAGTTTCGGGAGTTCTTCCCAAACAACAGGATCGAGTATTTTGTTTCATACTATGACTATTATCAGCCAGAATCATACATACCTTCAAAGGACCAGTATATCGAGAAGGATTCTGACATCAATCCGAAGATCGAGCAGCTTCGGCTGGCTGCGACTGCCTCACTTCTGTCACGCAGGGATACTATTGTCGTCGCATCTGTGTCATGCATTTATTCTATCGGCGACCCTTCGTCATTCAAGAAGATGGGATTTGAGATCTCTGTCGGGCAGAAGATGAACCGGTCTGAACTCATCAGCAGGCTCGTGGAGATACAGTTCGAGAGAAATGACATCGAGCTTATGCCAGGCAGGTTCAGGGTGAAAGGGGATGTCGTGGATTTCATACCTGGTTATTTCAATGACATCATCAGGATCGAGATGTTCGGGGATGAGATCGAGAGGATATCTGAGATCGACAAGAACACCGGCGACCTAAAGGAGAAGAAGAAATATTTCTATATCTATCCTGCAAGGCATTTTGTGATAGACCAGGACTCGATGCATAAGGCTGTGCAGTCAATCAGGACTGAACTTGATGAGACTCTTCCGAAACTGGACATGATCGAGTCGCACAGGCTGAAACAGAGGACACTTTATGACATAGAGATGCTGGAGGAGACTGGATACTGCAAGGGTATCGAGAACTATTCGAGGCATTTCGACGGAAGGAAGCCTGGCGAGAGGCCGTTCTGCCTTGTGGATTTCTTTCCAGACGATTTTCTGATGTTTGTCGACGAGAGCCATCAGATGATCCCGCAGCTGCACGGGATGTACAACGGAGACCGGGCCAGGAAGAAAGCGCTTATCGATTACGGGTTTCGGCTTCCGTCTGCTTATGACAACAGGCCGCTACAGTTCGACGAGTTCGAGAAGCTCATGAAGTCTGTTATCTTTGTTTCTGCGACACCAGGGGATTATGAACGAGAACACTCAAAGCAGATCGCTGAGCAGATCATAAGGCCGACAGGGCTTGTGGACCCGAAAGTCGAGGTCAGGCCGATCAAAGGACAGATAGCTGATATCTTATCTGAGGTGGATACAGTCATCAAGAGAGGAGACAGGGTCCTTCTGACAACGCTTACAAAGAAGCTTGCAGAAGAGCTGACTGATTTTCTGGCCTCGAAGAAGGTAAAAGCGCGGTATCTTCATTCTGAGATCGACACGCTGGAAAGAAGCGAGATCATACGCGAGCTGCGGCTGGGGAAGTTTGATGTTCTTGTGGGCATCAATTTGCTTCGAGAAGGGCTGGACATACCAGAGGTAGGATTCATAGGGATACTGGATGCTGACAAGGAAGGATTCTTGCGGGATGCACGAAGCCTCATACAGATCATAGGCCGGGCTGCGCGAAACGTGCGGTCGAAGGTTGTGCTGTATGCTGATAATGTCACCAAGTCTATCAGGAATGCTCTTGCGGAGACTGAGCGGCGGCGGAAGATGCAGATTCGGTACAACAAGAAGCACAGGATCGTCCCCAGGACAATCAAGAAAGCAATCCCTGAAAAAGAGGTCGAGATAAAGGATGTCCTGCATATTCCTAAAAAAGACGTTCCAGGCATGATAATAACACTGCAGGAAGAGATGAAGCAGGCTGCAGACAGGCTTGAGTTCGAGCGCGCGATCGCTCTTCGGGACAAGATCGAGAAGCTGAAGGAACGGGCAGGGGAGTAAAAAACATAACATTTTTATATATCTCTTTCTTAAGCATTGGGTATGAATCCTACGAGCGAAGACCTGGCTGATCAGGCATTACAGGAATTCCATGATTTTGTGGATACTGAGTCGATGATCGTCAAGAAAGAGCACGAGCTTTCCACTCATTTCGAGAAGTGGGAGAAGGCGCTGGACCATATCAAGTCACTTATCCCAAAAGACGAGCCTGAGGTCGAGATGCTGAATGTCAATATCCGGACAAAGATAGACGAGATCAGGGAGCTCATAGACGAGCGAAAGGACATAGGCATCAGGGTCGCAAAAGAAGAGATCGGACTTTTGCATGCAATCAATGAAGACATAAAGAACAAGGAATGGCGGGCAGTGAAAGTCGATTCCAGGCATGCTGAGAAAGGAGAGGAAGGTGTTCTTCGACTTCAATTGTATGAGCTGGAACAGCTGCACAAGCTTTTCTCTGCGCTCATCGAACTTCTGAACCAGTCTATCGCCAAGTCCACTGAGGAGAGCGAGTACAAGGAAAAAGAGAGGGAGTACTACAAGAAATTCCATACTGTGATCACTGCCTATGAGGCAATCTTCCAGGACCTATACGAAAAAGAGAAGATGCTCAACACAGAGCTCAAAGAGACTGAGCAGGACATGGAAGACAAGAAGGATTTCTCTTCTGAAGATTAAGCCGCCTTTCTCCTTTGGTATATTCCGAACACCCTGAGGACATTGTATTGATCTCTTAGAGCCTGATATTCGTTTGCAGGGATGTCTGCAACTGTTTTGGCGCCAGGATATCTTCTGCGGAGCTCGGTTTGGAGGCGGTATTGGAATGCGGCACCGGCAGCCAAGAGGGCTTGGGGTACAGAGTCTCCAGGGGCATCGGCTAAGAGATAAAGACGATTAATTTGGTCAACAGCTTTTTCGTCATCTGCTGCTGCTGCGATCATGGCTTTTGGGATGGAATTTCCGGGGGCTTCTGCATAGGCATATAAAAAATTTTTCTTCTTTACTTCATCTCTATTTAACGAAGATGCTGCTAAGATTGATAATGGTGTACTATCCATTGGAGCTTTTGCACAAAGATAATAATGATTTTTCTGTTCAACATCTTTTTCATTTAACGAAGAT
>CAYMIF010000084.1:0-5123 GCA_964390375.1 uncultured Methanosarcinales archaeon | reverse complement strand
TACTAATGTAAATATTCTCTCTCACGGCACAGACGGCTAGGATTTCATATTAGCCCATACAAGGGTGCTGTTCCCGAAATTCATAGATTAGTATATGAATTTTTTTCCAATTTTTTTTAATTATATGATTGGAAAAAATTCGACCAGAAAAATGAAATTTTTCCTGAGTATTATCAAATCCGTCAGTGCCACGAGAATATATATCTTTAGGCAATATTCTCACTGGGACTAAGCGAAAGAATGTCAGTATATAACGTGAAGCCAATTCATTAATAGTACGCTTGAGACGCAGTAGGGGCATACCTCGGTGCTCTGCGGCGTAAACTGTGAGCTTTGCTCACCGGTTTGGGAATTCATTCCAAACCGCAGGTAGTGCTTTTTACACAAAGCCGATTGTGCTTACTGGTACTGGATGTCAAAATAAGTATTCTCTATTCTTGCCTCCAGATCATTCATCACACTCACCAGGCCATTTGGAAGATAGCCTCTCACAACGATGGGTATCTCTGCAATACCAATAGTAAGCTCATAGATATTGAAGTCATGCTCCTGATTCGAAATAACCTCAAGCCTCTGATGAGGATTGACTGAAAGAATCGTTTCCTGGCCTGCAAATAGCTTAAGGTTTGAAAGTATTGTTTTAGCGCGCTGTTCCATCACAAGTCTTATCAGACCAGGAAATTTATAGATTTCATCATGGTTGGCTTTGTATTCTTGCTCGAAGATCCTTAGTACATCAGCGATAGAATCATTCAGCTCATCAGGATTATCTCCATAATAGTCCCATATAAGAGCCAAAGCATCCGAATAATCTTGACGCTCTGTCGGATACATAGCAATCCGCACGCCTGCCCTTCTAGTATCATGCATTATCTTTACCAAATCATGTACATATATATCTTCGCGGAACCTAATCTTCTCTTCAGACGCTTTGAGTTGTTCATTTGCTTCTTCCACATCAAGATTCATCAGCATATCCAGATAAGAATTCAGGTCATAGCTTGCTGATTCAGTGATGCAGTCGCTGAAGAGATGAGTTGCCTGGACTTCTTTTGCAATGGTCTCAATTATGGCAATCTTCGCATTCTCAGATAGCATTGTCATTACCCATTCATATGGATTCGCTATCATATCATTAGGGATATGTGAGCGCACAACATAGAGATTACGAGACATATCAAAAAGGAAAAGCAAGATAGTATAAATAGTTTGTTACCTAAAAGTAGTCATTAAAGAAAAAAGAAGAATTCAATGCTCGGGAAGAATTCAAACAGATGTCGAGTTATCAGATATTGTAACAGTATCTTGCTTGACATCAAGAACCTGTCCATCATTGCTTAGAGTGATTCTTACAGGATAGTCATATTCACCGACGCAATGGCATGTGATCACTGTAGCGCCTAATTCTCCGCCATTGAATATCAGGGTATCGCCAGCATTGATCGAAAATAAGAATGGATCAGATTCATACACCACGTCATTTATGTCAATAGAGATCTCTGCATCATCAAGATCAAACAGACCAGTATTCTTTACCCGAAAATCAACAAATATGCTGTCTCCCTCATGATATTTTTCCCGGTCATAATCAAAATCAATAATCTCGCCTTTATACATAGCATCATCGACAATTATCTCGAAATTCTCTGAATCGATAACATCTCCCTCAGAAAGCGAAAGCTCGACATCATACTCCCCGACACTCGCAGGCACATCAAGCTCGAACATATAATTATCGATTGGTATATTGCCCTGAAAGCTAAAGGCATAGCTTATGTCTGTTCCAGGTATCTGCGCATCAAGGACTACTGATTCAGAAGCATTATCTGGTGTGATAGAGACAACGATTTTGATCTTATTTCCTATGACCAAAGGTATTGGTTCTTCGTCCAGAGGATTATCATTGACACTAACAATCTCCAGGTCTATGTCAAAAGGAGCAGGCCCAGATGTCGGGTTTGGACTTGGCGTAGGTGTAGCTGTCGGAGTTGGCGTAGGTGTAGCTGTCGGAGTTGGCGTAGGTTCAGAATCGTCATCATCATCGTCATCATCAGAGCTGCGCCTTCGTGAACTGCCGCCGGATGAATAAATCACCGACTGGACATCCACAAATGATTCTGCCTCGCCGATCTTTTCATTATCAAGCTCCATTGACAGATACACAGGATATGTCCCAGGAACAGGTGAGTCACCTATTGGTACGAATATATCTTCTACTGAAATGGACCCGCTGAAAGGATCGATTGATTGTATGACCTTGACCTTCAGCCCCGGGATTTCAATAACAAGATACGATCTGTCTTCCAATTCATCGCCTAGATTGTCAATGATTAGATTTAACAGAAAGCCTTTCTCGCCCGAAGATCTTGTATATGAGATAAAATCCACATCATCCAGAGAAACCTCGAAGCTGGGTTCATCTGAAGATGGACCTGTTTTTTCAGAATCAATAGCTATTGTCTCGACATCTTTTTTATTTTCGCCTTCTTGGCCGCCTGTGGGTGTCTGATTTACCTCCAAAGAGACCAAATCGTCGTTTGTTTCAGAATCATCGACAGAAGAATCTTCCATATCATCTCTACTCTCATTAGGAAATCCTGCAAGCACTGCAACCAGTACTACAGTGATTATCAAAACCAGGAAAAAAACCCAGGATAGTCTTGTCATCTTTTTCATATTTATTACCTCTGATGCAGGGGTTTTTTGATATATTTTTAAATGTTTCGATTTGTAACCACTAAAAAGTAACTAATAAAAACGTTTTCGTTCGCTAAACGATATTTATATATAACAACATTTATTAATCTTTCGGCCGCTCTCCTGCTCGTATGGCAAACTTCTGGAAACTCGTAAACAGGATCCTGGAACGCTCAGACATAGTGCTTGAGATAGTCGATGCAAGGTTCATCGATGAGACCAGAAACAGGGAGATTGAAGATAAGATAAAGAAAAAGCAGAAGCTCTTTATCATAGTTGCCAACAAATCAGACCTGGCTGACAAAGAGGAGCTTTTAGATCAGGTCCTGCATCTGCCCAACAGCGTGATTCTGTCATCCAAGAACAAGCAGGGGACTGCGCTTCTGAAGAAGAAGATACTGTCGCTTGCCAGGGGGAAAAATGTCAGGGTAGGAGTTGTCGGCTATCCCAATACAGGAAAAAGCTCGGTCATAAACGCTCTAGCAGGAAGCAGCAAGGCAAAGACCTCATCACAGTCCGGCCACACAAGGGCGCTTCAGCTGATCCGTGCTGGTCCCAGGATCATGCTCATAGACACGCCGGGCGTGATTCCTTACATGCAGAACAACGAAGCATCAATGGCAGCGATAGGGTCGGTAGATGCTAACCAGCTGAAGGACCCGTTGATGGCGGCATTCAGGCTTACAGAGAAGATTCCAGAGAAAGTCATATCATTCTATGGTCTTGACCTAGAACCCGAGAAGGCCGATGACCCGGAGGAGATAATAGAGGCAGTAGCAAAAAAGAAGAATCTCCTGATGTCTGGTGCAAGGCCCAATGTCAGGCTTGCTTCTATAACGATAATTAATGACTGGCAGAAAGGAATATTAAGAAAATAGACCCAAGATTTCACTTCTTGAGCACTATACGAATCTTTTTCTTTGTGCTGTCGCTGCTTTTCAGGTTCTCTATCTCATAATCCTTCAGGTTGTGCTCTTCTGCATACTTTTTTGCTGCTTCTTCGCTCTTGAATGTCTTCGGCCGTGATTTTCTAGTGTTGAAATACGGCCTGAACCTTTTTGAAAAAAATGTAGATCCCATGTGATTCACCTGTTTTGGATGATTTCAGACTTATTTATAAAGCTTTTGGAATAGCGGGCTTTGTGTAAAAACTTCGCCAGGCCCCGAGAATATTTATTGAGAATTAAAAATTCTCAGTCCAAAAGAACATTCTGTTCTCAGTATATCATAAATACTCTCTCTCGTCGCACAGACGCATAGGATTTCATATTAGCCCAAGCTTCAAAAAAATATAAATACCATTACCCACAAAGAAGTTTCTGATGTTCTTCAAAAAAGAAGCATATAAGAGGGAAAACACACTATTTGAGAAATGGATAGTCATCATGATTTTTGCCTCGATTCTGATCCTTTTCATCGAGCTTAGCCATGAAGTCTCTGGCTGGCAGCGAACACTTCTTCTGAGTGCAGATTTCATAATCTGGATATTCTTTGTTCTTGACCTTGTGGTCGAGTTTCGCAACACAGAGAGCTTCGGCAGGTTCCTGATAAGATGCTGGCCCGATATAATAGCAGTGCTTCCGTTCATCTTGTTCGCAAGGGTACTCAAGTTCGCCAAGATCCTCAGGATAATGGAGGTCTTTGAGCGTTCTGCAACAGTATCCAGGATGCGAAAGCTCATGCATTTTCGAAGGCTTGACAAGAGAAACGTCAGAAGGAAGATCAGGCGAAGCATCGATGAAAGAATCTACAGATGATATGGACTCTATTAAATTCTAGAGACTATCCTTTTGTTGCTGATCGATCAATCTGATACCTTGCAACAATATAATCTATCATTTCCCCTGGTTTCATGTCCAGGTGAATGACTTCATCGATTCCACTGGCCTTTGCCCTTTGTTCGAAATTTTCATCTGCTTGAGGATGATGAACTGCAACCCAATTCTCATACCCATGCTCATCCATATATCGGCTAGCTTCAAACCCGTCTACCCAAGGACGTGGTTGCGTTGCCTTAAAATCCATGAGAACCAGGTCTATTGAATCAGAAATCCATCTTAACCATCTTATTGCATTCCATTTGGTATGCATTATGAACAAGTCCAGATCATACACAACATCAGATAAAGCAGCCACGCCATCTCCAGATTCCCATTCGTGACAATAGAATTCCTTATTAGCACCCACTACATCAACGCCTATGTCTTTTACAGAAGCACCAGATTCCAAAACAACATCTAACAATTTTTTCACGACCACATAATCCTGATGTGCAATCACCACACCATACTTCCTGTCATTATTGGCCATAGGGTTGAGTAATCAATTGTCTTATATAAACATTATCATTGTTTTGGCTAATATGAAATCATATGCGTCTGTGCCACGAGAATATATATCTTTAGGCAATATTCTCAGTTGGGCTA
>CAYMIF010000083.1:0-5279 GCA_964390375.1 uncultured Methanosarcinales archaeon | reverse complement strand
CTCTAGCAAGAATTCTTGCTAGTTTGGCTAGTGAATTACTAACCAAACTCGGGCTCGTCCCTTACAGGGAACGTCGGCCAAAGTTCAGATGATGAAGGGACGAACCGGCACTACCCGACCGAAGAGAGATTTTTTTGATGAAGCCCTATGCACAGTAAGATTTATAAATGATCGCTAAACTCAAGGACTAATGCAAAGAAAAATACTCATGATAGACAAGATTGCTCCTGATGTTGCAGATACATATAAGAACAATGTTCTGGGAGCAGATGTGACAGAGGCAACACCGATTTTTGCAGGATATGTGCTTTCCAACCATCCTGATCTTTATTGTGCTGTTGTTGCTGACCCATTTGCGTTCCTTGTCCCAGGCCAGCATGACCAGAAAAGCTTGTCAGGACTACTTAGGTTTGCTCATGATTATGTGGATCTCCCGGTTGTTCTGCATTCCTACAGGACAGAAAGATATCTTGATGATAGGTTCAGGCTTTCGCCTGACGCGCATTATGATGGATATGTATCCAAGGCGCTCAGAAATTCTGTTCCAAAGCTTCGGCAGGTCCTTGAGCGAAGCGGTATGAGAACATCAACTTTCGATTCACAGTATGCCTCTCCAAGAGGCCTTGAACTGGCTATACCTGACCCTGTCTCTCCGATAGATACTGTATCAGGATCTTCAGCAGCGCCTGTTCATCAATACCGTCGCTGAACACCTGCTTTATGTTATCTTCTCAGCTCACGGCTCCATCCAAAAAATAGTGGTAGTGCCAATAATGTAAGTCCTTTCTTTTAAAAAATATCAGGCCGACAAGGAGCTCGTTTCTTACGGGGAATGTCGGCCAAAGGTCAAATAATGAAGAGACGAACCGGCACTACCCGACCGAAGAGAGATTTTTTGGATGAATCCTCATTTCACCTAACATTTATTAATGATAGGTTCACCCATGGATGATATGGAGCAGAAATACGATCTCTTGGACAAGGACAACAACAAGATTTCATGCATTCTGGAAAAATCAAAAAAGGACAATACCAGGATTGTCATCTTCTGTCATGGTCTGTTCTCGAGCAAGGAATCAGATTCAATAAAGGAACTGAAGAAGGTTTTCCTGCAAGAAGGAATAGACATAATCCGGTTCGATCAGTACGGGCATGGAGAGTCTGACAAAGACCGGGAGAAGATCAGCATCTCGACAGGGATTGCATCCCTGGAAGGAGTCTACGATGATATAAAAAACAAGGGTTATTCAGACATAGCGATTATCGGTTCAAGCTATGGAGGAGCAGTCACGATTGCCTTTGCATCTGCTCATGATAATCTCAAAGCAATAGCTCTCAAGGCGCCAGCGATTGATATGGCGTCCAACTTCTACAACAAGCTCGGGCAGGCAGGACTAAAGAAATGGAAGGAAGACAAAAAATACGAGCACAAAGGCCTTGGTGTTCTTGGATACATATTCTATCAGGACGCGCTCTCATATGACCTCTATAAGATGGCAGAGAACATATCGGCGCCAGTGATCGTGGTCCAGGGAACGCATGACACAAGTGTTCCCATGTATCAGTCCATAAAGCTTCTCAAGACCTTAAACAAGCAGAGTTCTGTCGAGATAATAAAGGGTGCAGGCCATCAGTTCAGAAAACCTGAGAATTTCAAAAAGATGGTAGATTATATAACAGGACATATAATAAAGCATATCTGAAAAATCCAGGATATAATAACAAATCAAAAAAGCAATGAAGATTTATTTCTTTTTTTTCTTCCTGCCTGTTTTTACCGAATTGAAGATCATGACAATTCCAAGAGAGAAAATTGTCCCAAGGATAAAGAAATAGGCTGCATTCAGGATAACCATCGATAGTTTTAGCAACGAATTCTCAAAAAGAACGCTTAAGCTGACAAACGGCAGGAAAACATAATAAAGTTTGTATTTAACAGCAAGATCGCCAAGGGCATTAGGCTCTTCAAGCCTGCAGTTCATCTCTATTCCTCCGTCTTCCACGCCTGATATGATCTCTTCCGAGGGTCCAAGTTCACAGACAGGAGTTTCTGTCGGAGTTTTAATATAATCAAATATAAGAAATCCGACGCTTGTGAAGATGATGCTGATGATTACAAAACAAAGAATTGTTAGTTTCAATGAAAAATTCTTTTTGATGATCTTGACTATGTCTGCCATTATGAGTCCAAAATATTTCTTGTATATAAATCTTTTTTCCTTTGAGGCTAATATGAAATCCTATGCGTCTGTGCCACGAGAGAGAATATTTATGAAATAAATATTCTCGGGGCCAGGCGAAGTTTTTACGCAGTAAAAACGTAGTAGTATAGGATTTCATAATAGCCTTCCTTTGATTTTAGAATTCTACCTTGACAACATCCCGATCGATTCTGGATATGCATTTCTCTATCTTATTCACAAGCTCGCTATCATTCGTCGCTTTTTTCATCTGTCTCAGTATGTCTATGATCTGCCGAAAGAGCCTGATGATATCCCCCTCGAGAAGGTTTGATAGCTCCAGAAGAGTCTCGAACTTTCCGCCCATCGACCAGTGCATCACAAGATTATAGACCCTGATCAGGTCTCTTTTCTTGATCTTCTTTGAGATTTGCCTGTTGTTTTGTATTGCCTTCATTATGGGCTTAAGGTTGATGTTGTCAGTATTGAACTTGTTTGACCGCCTGGGTTCATATGCAATGGCTCCTAAAAAAACGTTAATCTGATGTACGTCCATCTTCTTCCAGATGCCGGTATATATGAATTCTGCAATGATTGTCTCTTTTGTATATATCTTCGATGCGATAATCCCTTTTTCAGTGAGTTGATTGTTCTTGATAAAGCCCAGCCTGTCCAGTCTTTTTTTCAGGGACTCAAATATCCCTTTGATATTGTAGGGTTTTTTAAAATAAGCAAAATTCTTCTTCAGGATCTCTGAGATCTCCTCCTGGTCATGGTTCAGGACAAGGTTGAGAACAGTGTTGTAGCTCAGCTTGAATTGGCTCTCTATCGGTTCCAGGTCCTTGCCTGTTATCCTCTTGAGTTCTCTTATGTTAAGAAACCTTCTGTCGATCATGATGATAGAGAATCCGATAGGGTCAAGCCCTCTTCTCCCGGCTCTGCCTGCCATCTGGAAGTATTCCTTTGATTTGAGCATCCGAAAATTAATGCCGTCGTATTTATCTACTGTATTGAAGCATACTGTCTTGGCCGGCATGTTTATTCCTACTGCAAAAGTCTCGGTCGCAAAAAGGATCTTTACCAGCCCTTGGTTAAAAAGATGCTCAACAATCTCTTTATGTATAGGAAGCAGTCCAGCATGATGGAATCCAATGCCTTTTGACAGTACATTCTTCAGGTTTTTTGTTGAGTTTAGTGGTTTTGCGACATCGCTGATCTTTGAGTTGAAATATTCTATTACTTCCTTTTTCTCGGAATTTGATAAAAAATCCAGGCTTTTGCCGATCTCGACTGCTTTTTTCTGGCATTCCTTTCTTGAGAACACGAAATAGATGCATGGTACCTTGCCTTCATTCTTGAGCTGCTTGACAAGGCTGATCGTCTCAGGTCTTCTTAACAATCTTTGTTTCTTGAACCTTTTATTGCGGCCATATTCTGGATATCTGTCCAGCTCAAAATCAGCTTCCAGCTCCTTGGTTGTGCACATACCAAGCTTTGCATCAAAAAGCATGTGCTTTAGCGGAACTGCTCTTTTTTCATAGATAACAACCTCTACCTTATGGTTATTGATTTTAGAGATCCACTTTGCGAATTCTCGTGCATTAGGAATTGTAGCTGAAAGGCAGAGAAATCTCACATATTCAGGAGAAAATATGATTGCCTCTTCCCATATAGTTCCCCGCTCGACATCGTTTATGAAATGTATCTCGTCGAATATGACATATTTGACCTCAGAGATTAGGTTGTCACGGGTGATCAGCATGTTCCTGTAGATCTCAGTTGTCATGATGAGGATTTTTCCGTCTGGATTTATGACAACATCGCCAGTCATCAGCCCGACAGCATCCTCTCCGTATTCTTCTTTGAACTCTCTGAATTTTTGGTTGGACAGGGCCTTGATCGGGGCAGTATATATTATCCTGTAGTTGTCTCCTATATGTTTGTTTATTATATAGTCTGCGATCAGGGTCTTTCCTGTGCCTGTTCCAGCGGATACGACAACAGAATGGCCTCTGTCTATAGCGTCGATAGAATCGACCTGGAACTGATCTAGTGTGAACTCTTTATATCTCATATTTGACTTACTTTAGTTATTATTATATAAAATGATTGGTTTGTTTAAAAGAGGATAATTATTCCTCGCAGCATCTGTCATAGAAGTCGCATTGGCCTGTCCGCCATTTGCAAAGGAAGCTTTCATTCTTTTTATAGTCTTTTATATCGTCTGAAATCGTCAGCAGATGGTGTTCTTTTATGATGCTTTTTGCGAATTCGACAAGTTCTTTGTCGACGTCAAGGTGCTGTTCACCAAATTTCAGGAAGTTTATCCCGACTTTCTTCGGAAGGACAGCATGTTTTTCACTGTACATGAGAGCATATATAGCAAGCTGAAGCTTATAGCTTTCACTGAGTATGGGTTTTTTCGAGGTCTTGTAGTCCATCAGGCAGATGTCTTCTATATCTCCTTCGATAGCGTCGATGAATCCGTGGATTCCGTGTTCTCTTGATATATAATATTTCTCTGTTAGCGGGGTCAGTTGTTTGAAAGCAGCATTAAAATCATTCTCCTGCATCTTATTTTTGAGTTTTCCAAGAAAATTGATCAGCCAGAACTGCAGCATGTCCTTAGACTCATCGAAATATCGCTGCAGCTCTTCTTCAGAAAGCCCAAGTTCATCCAGTTCTTTTTCGCTTTCTTCCCATCTCTTGTTGAGCAGGTCATGAAGTATTATCTTAAACTCAAATTCATAGCTTGTTTCAGATATATGTTCAACATCAAGCCTGAAAAAATCTTCCAAAACAGCATGAACCACTTTTCCTCGGATAAGATGTATTGAAGGCTTTGTCTTAAGTTCTTTTATGTATGCATAATAGTATTTACGAGGACATTGTCTGTATGTATTGATCGAGCTTGGGCTTTCCAGCCTTCTGATCCCAAGTTTCATTGCCAGCTCTTTTTTCTCGTCTTTATCCAGTGGTTTTTCTGTCAATTTGTGCTTTTACAAAAATTCATTGTATTTAAAGGTTTGTTAAGTCTGGGCTAATATGATTGCATGTTAAACCTCGCATTTTATATTCCAGAATTGGAATACAAAATAC
>CAYMIF010000082.1:0-5434 GCA_964390375.1 uncultured Methanosarcinales archaeon | reverse complement strand
CTGCAGCAAAATCGTGACATGACGTGCAAGCAATCGTATAGCTTCGCAAATCCTTGTTGGCCTAGAAGATGATCAGCACCTTGATTCTGACTAAGCCCATGCATACAAAGATATAAATAGATTCGCGCTTTTCCACATTCCATGCAAGGATTTTTTGTTATGGTTGACGGCCTTGACGGTTCTGGTAAAGGAATCACTGTTTCTGCGATACTTGAGCATCTCGATAAGTCAGATAAAAAGATACTCGACCTTCGAAAATACTGGAAAGAGGAAAACAGAATCCCTGAAATAGAGGAGATAGAAGAATACGATGTCATCGCCAGCGCTGAGCCGACATTCTCGATGGTCGGGAAGGTCATCAGAGAAGAGATTGTCAGGAACAACAAAAGGCAGTATTCAGGGCTTTCCACAGCACATGCATTCTCGCTTGACCGTGAGATCCTATACAAGAAACTCATAATACCTGCTATTGAGGCTGGAAAAATCGTCGTGCAGGAGAGAGGAGTGATCTCATCAATCGTATACCAGCCTGTGCAGCTGGAAAAGATCAATCTCAAAAACATAATTGACCTTCCAGGGAACAGGCTTGCGCTGAAATACGCTCCGAGCCTCATGATAATCACGAAAGTCGATGCAGAGGTAATAATCGAAAGGCTCAAAGGAAGAGAAAAGAAAAAAGACGATGCAATTTTCGAGAACCTGTTCTTTCAAAGAAAGATCGAAAGCAGGTATGAAAGCGAATGGCTCAAGCAGCTTTTCACAAAAGTAGGGTCCAAGGTGGTCTATCTTGACACCAATCCTCCAAGAACAGAAGAAGACACAAAAGAGCTGGCTATCAAGATTTTCAAAGACCATACAACACTATGACATGATACTCAAAAAAGCATACCCACGGCTTAAGTCGAGAGTCTTTACTTTTTTTGTCGAAATCCTCTTTAGGAAACTCACAAGATTAGTTGTGAGAGGATTTCATTTAGAATCATTCTGATGCCTGCTCCTCTGCAGGCTCAGGGAAAGTATAGCACTTCCTCTCGCGTATCTCAACCATCATCTCTGGATATTCCTTCTTTATCGCATCCTGCAGTGTCTGCATGAAAGAATATGACGGAGGAAGAATCTCAGAGAGCATCTTGTGAGCAACATTGGTCTGGGAATATCTCTGAAGAACCCATACTGCTCTAGGGAACCTTCTGACAGTGTTTGCCATGTCCAATACATCCTCCTTTCTAAAAAGGATAGTCGGAGTGATTGTCGTTCTGAATTCTATTCCAAGACTGTCCTGGTTCTTGTCCACAATATCCAATGTCTCCTTTATGTCATCAGTAATCTCTTCAGTCGTTATGAAGAAAGTCCTTGACCTTGTGGCCTTCTCAAACTTATCAGAATCAAACGAGGACTTAAGATCAACCGCAATCATGTCAAGCAGGTTTTCATTCAGCAGTGCCCTGATTGTCGTGGGCTTAGCTGCATTGGTCTCAATCCCAACCTGAAGACTATTCTTTTTTGCAAATCTCGAAAGTTCCAACAATGCCTGTCTTTTCAGGCCGGGCTCGCCTCCTGAAAACATCACAGAATCAATCCCAGACAGGTTCTTTAGGATATCCTTTTTTATCTCCTTTAGGTCCTTGTCATTGCCCCTGTGGAACTTTATCACTGACTTTGAATCGCAGTAGGGACAATCGAAATCACATCCAGAAAAAAAAATGACATATGATGTCTTTGCGGGCCAAAAATCAGTCACTCCAGCAACGACACCAGATATATTTGCCAGCATAAGCTATTCTCCATCAAGCGTCACACACCTGTGCTTCCGAAACCACCTTCGCTTCTCTTGGTCTGGTCAAGATCATCGACCTCAACCAGATCAGGCGTCTCTACAGGCTGTATCAGCATCTGGGCTATGCGCATGTTCTTCTCGACATGGAAATCCTCATCCCCAAGATTGACAGCAACAATACCTATCTCCCCGCGGTATCCTGCATCTATCACACCCGCCAGGACATGGATGCTGTTCTTTGCAGCCAGACCAGAACGGTCCCAGATGAGGCCTGCATAGCCTTTAGGTATCGCGACCTTCAGGCCGGTCTTGATTATGACTTTTTCTTTTGCCGGGATGGTCTTGTCCTCTACTGACCTCAGATCCATCGCAGCATCATCATCATGAGCATATGAAGGCATGTCAACTGTCTTGTCCATCCTCAAAACTTTCACTTCAACCATCTATTACACCCCTCTATTTTTCTATCTTGCCAAGATCCATTATCGACTTGAGCATGTGCGACCGGATCTCCTTTGTCACTGCATCCACCTTAATATTCAGAATCTTGAATGACTGGGTGATGAATGTATTATTAAAAACCGGCCTGCCGCCCAGCATCTGAAGTATCTGTATCTCCCTTTGCAGGTTCTCAGAGGAATATTTCTCCTGCTTCAAAGCTTTTGAGATTGAATTGGCCTCATCAAAATCCAAATTTATCTTATCAAGATCCAGTTCCTGTATATCAGCCTCAGGCTTCTTGAAGACACCCATCTCCTGGCTCTTCTCAAACCGGTCATCATGGCGTATGAAGACAATCATGTTGTCCTTGTCTTTGTTGTAGTAGCCTACCTGAATATTCTTTTTCTGATTCTCGTCAACCATCAGAAAAATGTGCGCCAGATAAGAGACTGAATCTTCTTCCCTCCATTTTTTGAAATCAGAATCCTTACGAAGTTCTCTGATTATCTCTTTTGCCTTCATTGGAAAAAGAAATTATCTTTGTTTTAAATAATTTTGTATTATGATTTATTGTCGAAAAAAGATAAAAAAAAGAAATGATTATTCTATCCGCAAGTACCTGATTCCGCACCAGATGCAGAAGGATCAAATCCAAAACCTGGCGAAGGAGTCTCGGACGAAAGCTGTGAACTGCATTCATCAGGAGCATCAGCGTATGTCGAGCAGATCGCTGCAAGCAATGATGCAGGATCCCTTCCTGCGCTTGCCACCTCTCCATTTATGACCAATGTGGGCGAACCCTGTACACCATACTCCTGGTTCTCCATGTCATGGATGTTGAACTGAGGGAACCGTCCACCTCTCCAGGAACCCTGATCCTCAAATAGCTCGGTGACCTTGTACTCCTCATCAGTCTCTTCGATGCATTCCTGCAGCGCATCCTCATCAATGCCAATCTCATCTAAGCAGGAATCTGTGTCTCCTTCCTGGAGGAAGCACTTGAGATAATCAACATACTCGTCTGGGAATTCCTCCTGGATGCAGTACTGGTTGAGCTGCTCATCGAGCTCGACCTTGCCGTGCATGGCATAGTTGACGAACTTGACCTGGATATCTGCCTTATCGCCAAGAGTCTCCATGACCGGAATCATGCCCTTTACAATCTGTGTTCCGTATGGGCAGTGAGACATGACAAAAAGCTCAACTTCCGGCTTTGTGACCTTCTGTTTCTTCTCTATGTCAGTCACCTCTATCTCAAAAACCAGTGTTTCGCCTGCAAGTTCGTGATTCATATCAAGAAGAACAACATCATCAGTCACTTCTTTTATTACTGCATTTCCATACATGGTCTGGATGACGTCGCCCTGCTTCGGACTCTCTTCGATAACCATCTTATCATCAGTGAGAGTTATCTTGGCCATACCGAAGATGCTTTCCACCATCTGACCATCCTCTGGATTATGCCTGATCGTAACATAATCATTATCCATGGATATTATCTCTGATTCCCAGTCAGCTCCTGAAAACGTGACTGTGTCTCCGATCTCCTGATCCACAGAAAGCTCGATGTTATCTCCTGAAATACCTGTGACCTCATAATCGAAAGGAAGCCTTTCATCTGAATAGGTCTTTCCCATCTCCGGGTCCTCTCCGAATGCCTGGTTGAAGGCATCTGTAGGTATCTCTGTTGTCCTGTCTACCTGATCAGTCCTGTTGAGCTCCCTGGTCTTTGGGAATTCCTGGACAAGGTCCATATTATATCCACCGTATGCTTCCTCGGGTGGAATCTCGACTGTCTTTGTCTCACCTGGCTGCATCCCAACGACTGCGGCATCAAAGCCAGCTATGGTCTGGCCAGAGCCGACCTTGAATGTCAATGGATCTGTATGGATATTTTCCAGTCCTGCCTCTGTTGCGACAGACTCTATGTTGGTGTCAAAGACCTCTCCGTCTTTTAGTTTTCCGACAAACATAACTGAGACTGTATCGCCTGCCGAGACCTTTCCTGGATCGTCATCATAAGCCGGAGTATCCTTTGCATCGACAACCCTCCCTGTGATATCGTCCAGCGTCATATCATCGCCATCGTTCGACTGATTATTGCAGCCTGCAATAACTAGCACCATAACAGTAAACAGTGCGAAAAAAATCATTGTTGCTCTCATTTTACATTCCTCCAACTAATCTCTATATAACTCGAAAAAATCACCTATACCTGGGCAAATTACCTCTTGATATATAAAGTTTATGAAGGCCTCAATCAGGATTGAAAACAAGCAAATATGAACTATTATGATAAATGTTTTATACCAATACAATATCCCATCCTGCAGGTGATTTTGGATTCCAAAACAGTTGATATTTGTCACAGGCAATGAAGGAAAACTCAGAGAGGCGCGCGAGATACTTTCCGGCTTTTCCATCGATAACCGCAAGCTGGACTTGCCAGAACTGCAGGGCGACCACAGGTCTATTGCAAAGGCCAAGGCTGAGACTGCTTTCGAACAGGTGAAAAAACCAGTGTTTGTCGAGGACACATGCCTGATATTCGATGAATTCGGAGAACTGCCAGGTCCCTATATCAAGGATTTCGTGAAGCATATAGGTGTTGAGAGGATGCCAATTCTTCTTGAAGGATTTTCAAGCAATAAGGCTAAAGCTGTTTGCACTATAGGCTACAAGGATTCATCTGAAATCAGGCTATTTGAGGGAGTGTGCCATGGTAAGATCGTGAGCGCAAAAGGAGAGAGCGGCTTTGCATGGGACCCAATCTTTGAGCCTGAAGGCCATGACCGGACCTTTGCTGAAATGCGGAGCGATGAGAAGAACGCAATCAGCCACAGGAAAAAGGCCTTTGAGAAGTTTTTGGAATATCTGGAATCTTAATTTCTATGAACAGGCTTTGTGTAAAAAGTGCGTCTGTGCCACGATAATATATATCTTTAGGCAATATTCTCAGTTGGGCTAAGCCAATCATTTATGGTTGGCGCACGCCCTACATGGCTGGTCTGCGAGCCAAAGCATAGGGCCAGGCGTAGTTTGCGAAGCAAACGGAGTAGTACTTTTTACACAAAGCCCCACGAACAGGGCTTAGTCAATTTTATGGTGCTAATTATTCCAGATTCGAGCCGTCGAATCCGCAATCCCCAGAACTCACCAACAAACTAGGGCCAAACGCCCATAAAAATCAGATTAGATATCGATTCGAAGCGGTGA
>CAYMIF010000081.1:0-5562 GCA_964390375.1 uncultured Methanosarcinales archaeon | reverse complement strand
GGTGAGTTCTGGGGATTGCGGATTCGACGGCTCGAATCTGGAATAATTAGCACCATAAAATTGACTAAGCCGGCAAAACCAAACCTTTAAATACTATACTAGCAAGATATATTCTTCATGTATGACGTGATAACGGTTGGCTCAGGCACGATAGATGTCTTTGCTGAATCAGAGGATTCTGAGGTGATAACAATAACCTCTTCGCATGATGAGGAGGATTTCATTGCATATCCCTCTGGCTCAAAGATCCTGATCAACACCCTTGATTTTCAGACTGGCGGAGGAGGCACGAACACCGCAGTGTCATTTGCCCGCATGGGCCTAAAGACAGCATTTCTTGGGAGTCTGGGCAATGACCAGAACGCAGACAACCTGATAGCCCAGTTAAAAAAAGAAAACATCGAGTTCATAGGTGTCCGAAGCCGCGGACAGACAGGATATTCTGTGATACTGGACAGCATAAAGAACGACAGGACTATTTTGACGTACAAAGGTCAGAACAACTGTCTTGACTACAGGAAGATCGACAAGAAGAACCTGAAGACCACCTGGCTCTACTCGTCATCGATGGTCGGTAAATCCTATGAATCACTAAAAAAGCTAGCAAGTTTTCTGAAAAAAAAGAAAGTAAAGATTGGATTCAATCCAAGCAGTTACATGACAAAGAAAGGACTGCAGTATGTGATGCCTATGCTTAGGATTTGTGATTTTTTTGTCCTCAATCATGAGGAGGCTTCGCATCTTGTAGGAGACCTAAAGCCCGAGGCAATGCTAAAAAAGCTCTCGTCATATGGCCCGAAGCTTGTTGCGATAACCCATGGAGAAAAAGGAGTATATGCTACTGACAAGAGAACCCATCTTCATCTGCCGGCAATGAATGTCAAGGTCAAGGAGACCACAGGCGCAGGAGATGCGTTCGCGTCCGGATTCCTCTCTGGCTATATCAAGAAAAAGGATCTTCGTCATGCTATGCAGATAGGTCTTGCAAACGCAACATCTGTGATAAAGGCTCTGGGCGCGAAAAACGATCTTTTATCTTATGAGAAAGCTTTAAAAATGAAATCTTCATTGCCAAAGGTAAGGCAATTAAAATGAAGATACTGCAAAAACTAAATACCTGGCAGAAAGGGGCATTCTTCGGCTTCTGTTTCGCATTAGTAATATCGATAATATTGTCAGCAAGCGTAGGCTCTTCATACTTTGTCAACCGCAGCCAGTTCTGCCTTACATTCACCAGGTCATTGGGTTGCACAGCATCAGCATTGATCGAGGTGGTCCTGAACATGTTTTTCCGCTCGCTTCTGATATTCGGCCCGATAATAATAGCGTGTGCAGCTATGATAGGCGTGTTTATCATGAGGATGAGCAAAGGATATGACTGAAAAATATATCTATTTATTGTATTCTTTTCAGATATTTGTGCATAATTCTTTTTAATTATAAAGTTGTCCTGACCCATATGCAGGATTCATTGGTATTGAAAATAGCCTTCATATGTTCTTTGATAGGTCTTGCATCCCTGTTCTTGCTGTCATCTCGGATTTCAGGCTACAGGTCAAGCATCATGCTGGCAGAGGATGGCGAGCAGATGATGATCAAAGGAAAAATAGTATCAGCACAAAGGAAGGGTGAATTGACAAGGCTGAAGATCGATCAGTCTACATTGATTGATGCAGTTGTATTCGATGAGTTGCAGAAAGGGTGTTACAACAGGACAGTCAGGATATTCGCAGAAAGGTCAAGCTACAAAGGTAGACCAGAGCTATTGGTTTTAAGAATTGAATAGCATAGTGTCTATTTTCTCCTCTAAAGTTAATACAAAAGTTTTTAAAATTGCACACCGCTCCTTATCCTATATGCATGATGTGAAAAAGATCAATATCTTAGTTGAAAAAGCATTGTCTAATGGATATTCTGTAGATGAGGTAAAAGAGAAGTTCATCATGCACGGCTGGACGCCTGATGAGATTGAGGCTCTGCCTGCTATTCAAAAGACAAAGGGAAAGTCTGGAGGTTCTTCAAAACAGGTTTTGGCATCTTCAGGATTAAAGCAAAAGCTTAGGTCAGGCACAAGCAGGCTCAAGTCTCAGTTTATCAAGAAAAAAAAAGACAATGAGTCTGAGCAGAGTGATGATTCTGATTTTCTGGGGCTGGGTATTGTCAGGGCAAAGCAGAAGAAATTCGGAGCGCTTCTTCAGAGATTCAAAAAGGAAAGGATAAGGTTTGAAAGAGAGAGAAAGGAATTTGCCCAGGAGCGGCGGGCATTTAATCTTGAAAAGTCAAATCTTGCAAAGAGTGAGAATGCATATCGTATAGAGCTTGCCAATCTTGAAAAACTAAAAAAGGATTATGATAAGAAGATAAAAGAGTTGGATGGCAAGCTTTCAGAAACAGATAAGCAGGCAAAAGAACAGGCCAGACAAAAAAAGAAGCAGGATTCTGAAAGGTCTGAGCTTGATGCTCTTTCAAAGGAGTTGGATCGTTTGAAGGTCCGCAATGAGGCAGAAAAGGCAAAGCTGGACAAGCAGAAGTCTGATCTGAAAAAACAGGCCCTTGAGACTGAGTCTTTGGCTAAATCTCTCAAGGCCAAGGAGCGCGATCTTGATGCACGTGAAAAGGATCTTAAGTCTGATGAGGATGAGATGAGAAAAAGGGTCGAGAAGATTGTGGTCGAGGAGCAGGATATTGAGAAGAGGAAAAATGAATCTATGCTCAGGCTTCAGAAGGTCAAGGATACAGAGCGAAGCATAACATCCAAGCAGAAGCAGTTCGACCACGAGATAAAGGAATGCCAGGCAAGGAGCCGGGACCTGGATGATAAGGAAAAGAAGCTGGATGATAAAGAGGAGAAGCTCGAAATCTGGAACAAGGAGCTAATGGACAAGAAGGAGACTCTCGACAATATAGAAAAAGAGCTGGACAAGAAGGAGAAGGATTTAAAGACCGCAAATGATGATTATGACAAAAGATCAAAAGAGTTAAAGAAAAACGAGAATGACTATAAGAAGAGGGAGAAGCGGCTTGATATTGATGAGAAGCACGTAAAAGAGGTTAAGGGTTTTCTACAGAAATATGATAATGAACTCAAGGAGCGAGAGACTGAGGTTCAAAAGAAGCTAGATATTGTTCATGAGAAAGAGTCTTTGGTAAAGCAGATAAAGCTGGAGATAAACAAGCGTGATCTCTCTTTCAACACTAAGCTCAAAGAATTGAATATAAGGGAGAAAGCACTTGAGAAGCAGAAGGAAGCCCTGGCAAAAGAGAAGGAAAAGATAAACCAGGAGCTTCAGAATCTTGGAAAGAAGCGGCTAAAAGAGATATCCGAGCTTGAGAAGCTTGACGAGCGCAGGGCAAAGCTGGAAGAGGAGATAATGGAATACACCGAAGACCTCCAAAAGCTTGTTAAGACCAAGAAAGGCCTCTATGACATGCTCACGCAAAAGGATCTCAAGCTCAAGACCATGGAAAAACAGCTTGAGAACAAAGGAAAGCTCAATGAAAGGATGCTAAAGAATATCGAGAAGAGAAAGGAGAAGTTGGAAAAAGCAGAAAAAGATTTCATTGAAAACACTTCCAAGTGGGACAAGAAGATAAAGGACGATATAAGATCAGCAGAATCCCTTGCAAAAAAGGAGAAGAAGCTGGAGACCGACATAAAATCGATTGACCGCAAGGAGAGTAATCTTTTCAACAGACGAAGACACATCTTCACGACATTCAGCTCAAAAGGGCTCACTGATGAGCAGAAGAAACAGTTGAAAGATTAAGAATTCTTACTTATTTTTAGTATATTGTGTTAAAAACAATAAAACAAAAATTGGTTAATAGATTATCGCGACAACAATCCTGTTGATCTGTTCGAACCTGACCTTCTCAGGGTCTACTTTTGTATTATTGTCTCCTTTCATGACATAGTATTTCCCAAGATCATCTGAGCCAATCTCGATTACCCTATGGATTATATGCGAATCAGCAACATCAGATCGGTATGCGACAATATCTCCCACGTGGATATCATCTTCTGATTCTGGTACGATCTCTATAGCATTAGAGCCATAATCAAGTACAGGATCCATGGAGTTTGTATCAGTGAATGTAGCCCATTTTGCATTGTCTACATCAATTATTACCCTGTCATCAAATACGTAAATATCGTTCTCCGAGATCCAGTCATGCGGGGAGATCCTTTCGTTTCCTGATGATCCGTAGCTTGTATGCTGGCTATGATCTACAGAATTGCCTGATATCGGTATCCCTGTAAATGACTCGCTGTATGCAGTATTGCAGAGCCAGCCGAACATGAATACTAGCATGGCCAGGATTATAACATATTTGAAATTTGACATTGTTTTCCCCTAAGAGCAGGTATAAGCAGCTCATTTATAAAGGTTTTGCTTGTTTCTAACTAAAAGGTGGTAACAAAACCATGCATTTATGCCATATTCTTCAATATGGTAACATTTATATAAGATAATTCAATACATGGTATGAATATAACACATTCTGTGATATGCATGAAAAAACTTGATGACCACGAAAAAAACATAGTGAGGGAACTGATACGGAATCCCAGGGTCTCTGATAATGCCATCAGCAAGCGCACAGGCATTCCTGTGATGACAGTCAACAGGAAGAGAAAGAAGCTTGAGGAGGGCAAGTATATCCGGTATTATGCTTCATTGGACAAGGGAGAGTTCGGCATGCACATGTTCGGTGCAAAGCAGATGTATCTGATAATTTTCAAGATTGGGATAACCAGGAAGATGTATCTTGACATGCTTGAGAGCGATCCGGGCTGGCGTAGGTTCAATTCCCAGAACATAAGTCAGATCTATCTGGGTGAAAAGGATGGAAGACTTGCCTTGATGCTCATACTTGATGCAGTGGACGACTCGCATTTGGTTGAGGAGTTCAATGGTAAGATAGTAAAATACCTAAATTCAAAGCTCGGCAAAGATTGCATAGAGGAGATTTCGACAGCTTCCCTCAACAAGCTTGTCCGTGTCCATCACAATTACATGCCAGCGTTCAACATGGACAAGGGGATCATTAAGGATGACTATCCTGACGAGTTGATATTTGTTGACGAGGTTGCAAGGGATGAATGAAAAATGCTGAATAAGATCAACATAAGAACGGGGACCAGGAATGAGTTGGTGGACATCACGTCAGAGGTAAAAAAGGCAGTTTCAGAAGCGGCTGTAGAATCCGGTTTATGTGTGGTTTTCTGTCCGCACACAACAGCAGGGATAACGATCAATGAGAATGCTGATCCTGACGTGGATCATGATCTTGTGAGTATCTATAAAAGGCTTGTTCCGGATGACCCGAACTATCATCATGCAGAGGGAAACTCTGATTCTCATGCAAAATCCTCGATGATCGGTGCATCAGAGACAATAATTATCGACAATGGAAAGCTGGTTTTGGGAACATGGCAGGGTATACGTTTTCTTGAGGCAGACGGGCCACGTTCCAGGACGATATATATAAAGATTATCGCTGACAGGGCTATTATGAAATCCTAGCCGTCTGTGCCATGAGAATATATATCTTTAGGCA
>CAYMIF010000080.1:0-5726 GCA_964390375.1 uncultured Methanosarcinales archaeon | reverse complement strand
AACAGGTACAACCCACTAATATTTATAACTGTGCAATAATTATGATTTAGAACATAATAGCCTCGAAACAATAAAATTTATATATTAGGCTTGCACCATATTTTCACAATGACCAAGATAAAAGACATCATGACAAAGAACGTGCTTACTCTCACGCAGGAAAAGCCGCTCATGGAAGTCATAAAGGTCATGTCTGCGACAACGATCAGCTGTATAGTGATAACAAACGAGCAGAACGAGGTTGTCGGACTGATTACTGAAAGGGATCTGATAAAGAAGGTTCTACTCGAAGGAAAGAGTCCAAAGAAACTCAAGCTTTCTGACATCATGACGACAAATCTGATTTCAGCAGACCCTGAGGACTATCTGCATGACATCGGCAAGAAGATGAAAGAGAGAAACATAAGGCACCTGCCTGTTGTGCAGAACAAAAAACTTGCAGGGATCGTCACCCAATCAGATATTGTCAGGGAGACACACGAGATCTCAAGAAAGAATGTCCAGTTCATGACATATCAGAACATTCAGGTCATAGTCATAATTATCCTGTTCATATTTCTGTTAGGCTATGTAATCTATATGAAGGTTTTCTAAAGACTCATGAAGTATGATTTTTCTGATCTTAGATTCTGCTAGGAATTGTATCGGGTTTTATAGGCTTTGTGTAAAAAGTGCGTCTGTGCCACGAGAATATATATCTTTAGGCAATATTCTCAGTTGGGCTAAGCCAACCATTTATGGTTGGCGCACGCCCTACATGGCTGGTCTGCGGGCCAAAGCGTAGGGCCAGGCGTAGCTTACGAAGTAAGCGAAGTAGTACTTTTTACACAAAGCCGGTTTTATAAAAAAAGCTAAAAAAGGAAAAACGAAAATAAAAGAATCAGTGCATAATCTCATGTGCCATGCTCTGGCTGATCTCCATGATATTATGTTTGGCCTGAAGCCCTTTGAACTCAGGGTCAAGGTATAAGAACTTCTCATTGTTCACTGAATAGAGCTTTATCGGAACACCCTTGTTTGCCAGGCTCTGGAACAGTGTTGTGGTCTGATCCACATCCCGGCCGATCCTTCTTGCCAGGTCAGAAAGAGCGCAATGATGTTCTGAACTTGAATACAAAGCGAGGAATGCCTCTTTTTCATTATCTTCAGCTGATCTCAAAGAATACTCCTCCTCTTTTAAGTCTCTTGGGCTGCCTGTAGTTGCGTAGAACATTGACATCTCGTCGAACCGCTCCTTCATGCTTTCGATCTGCGATTCAAGCTTGCAGATGTACTCATACATCGTCTGGATCTCGTTTGTGTTGGCATTGATCGATTCCCGGTGTTCGTCCATCTCGGTCTTCACTTTGGAAAAAGCATCCTTTATCTTTTTTCCGTCTTTGTATCTACTGAACAGTCTTCTCTTGATTCTCTGAAATATTGTCTTCACTTCACTTCACCCCCAAATTTTCGCGGATATTTTTAATCCATCACATACTTTAAATAGATTGTTGTGTTAGAAATTATATGATTTCAATTATATTTTTTAGTGGGCAATATTGGTGTAACAATGAATCACATCAGTATGGGAATTAGTATAACAAAAACAGATTTAAAAAAATTCAGCTGAAAAACCAGTCAATCAGGCTTTGACTTTTTTTCGGTCTTTTTTTTGGAACTGGAACAGATCTTCTGCTCTTCCTCAGGAAATGCCTCAGTTTCTGTTCAAGCTCTTTTGCATAAGGATAAGCATTCTCCATCTGCCGAAATTCCTTTGTATGATGATAGGACCTGCTGCCTGAGTACCTGAACTTAAGCTTCTTATGCAGCATCTCATGATACATGACATAATCAAGAAGTTCAGGATTGTCTTTGAAGATAGAGCTGATCTTGATTGTATCAGAGCCGAACTCATAGCTTCCGAGCTTTGCCCGTGTTTCCCCGCCCCAGACCAGGTTTGGCAGGTCCACTGAGTTGTTGAAGTATCTCGAGTTAAGACGTTCGAAGCTGGCCTGAAGCTCAGGATCTATGTCATTTTTCTCAGCTCCCTGATATGCTTTTGTAAGAAAGATATTATAGAGCTCGATATTGACAGTCATGATGTTGGTCCGAAAGACCTTGTTCATCAGGCTCTGAAGAAGTCCGGTTATGATCTCTTCAGACACTCCGTCCCATCTCCTGCTGAGCCTGAAATTGAGCCTGTCAGAATAGTATTTAACATTAGCGTTATAGGCATTGAATCTAGAGCTGAACCTGACTGAGAATCTCTTGTCCAATTCCTTTTTTGGGTATAGGCCAGTATATGCCTTGATCGCCAGCTCTTCCATCCTGGTTCTGCTAAAGTTTGAGATTATTTAATAATGTATCTAAAAATAGGCTTAGCCAGAATCAAGGTGCTGATCATCTTCTGGGCCAAAAAGGATTTGCGAAGCTATACGATTGCTTGCACGTCATGTCACGATCTTGCTGCAGAGCCACTGCCATCTTGCAAGAATATGCATAGCAAAAAAATCAGCCGTAGCAGATGGCCCAGATGACCAGGACTCACCGCTTCGAATCAATATCTGATCTGATTTTTATGGGCGTTTGGCCCTGGTTTATTGGTAAGTTCTGGGGATTGCGGATTCGACGCCTCGAATCTGGAATGATTAGCACCACAAAGTTTACTTAGCCCTAAAAATAAGGCATCATCCAAAAAATAACAGTAGTGCCGATAATGTAAGTTACTTAATTGAATAATATCGGGCCGACAAGGGGCTCGTCCCTTACGGGGAATGTCGGCCAAAGGTAGAATAATGAAGGAACGAACCTGCACTACCCGACTGAAGAGAGATTTTTTGCATGAAGCCTAAAATTAAGAGAATTTCGGCTTTGTGTAAAAAGTACTACTTCGCTTACTTCGTAAGCTACGCCTGGCCTCGTGAGATTTGCTTTGCATCTGCCCCCTCTCGTGGCACAGACGCACTTTTTACACAAAGCCGAGAATTTCAAAAACTATTTAAGTGGATTGAACATTTCCGGACTCATGGGCGCACTGACCTGTCTGGAATCAGCATTGGTAGAAGGAATGATGGTCATCGGAAGAAGGCTTTCTGATGAATCATTCGATTACAGCCAGGCTGAATTGAAGGACCCCAACGACCCGGTAACAGAAAAGGACAGGTCAACTGAAAAATCTTTGAGAAAGCTTATGCAAGATATAGTGGTAGCTGATTTTACAGTGGTTGGTGAGGAGTATGGTTCTGATCCTTTCAATCCAGATGCCAGATACAGGGGACACATAGATCCGATTGACGGCACCAAGTCATTTTGTTTCCAGGATTTTGATTCTGCCATAGGGCTGGGTGTTGAAGACATTCAGTATCCTGGTGTAGGGGTGATAGGCATTGTCTATGATTTCATGCGTGATATCATGTATGTTGCTTCCCACTGCAACGGGTTCGCCAAACTCCACAGAGGAAAGCCAGTCAGGAATGTCGACAGGCCGAACCTGCCGCAAAGACCAAGGATACTGGTCGAAGGCACAGAGAAAGAGGTAGAAGCATTATATCGTCACCTCAAGCAGGAAGGCTGTTCCCCTTATATAAACAGCGGATCCATGCTGCTTTCCATGGCCCAGACCGCATTTATGACATATGACGGCTTTGTCTCCTTTCCAAGGGAAAAATCAAGAGGAAAGAGCTGGGATGTGGCCGCAGGATCGGTCATGCTTCATCAGCGGGAAAGACTGGGTAGAGATGGATTTACCTTCAGAAGGTTTACTGACGACAGGACCTATGACCTGAACCATCCGGAAACTGGATTTATTGCTCTGCCAGAAGGATTGAGAAAGCAGGTCAGAGATTATCTTTGCCTGAACTGAACTTTTTTTCGTTCAGCCATACCAATGATTGATGATAGTCTCACGAAGGTCAAATCCAAAAGCCCTGTCAGTCACAGCGATTATAGGCGGACCCTGCAGCCTCTTGTATACAGATCTTCGGATCAGCTTCTGTATCCTTGCAAGCTCCTGGCTGAATTCCTCAGCAGTCATCTTGTCATAGACAGTCTTTCCTTCCTTGTCAGGCAGAAATAGTTCCTTGTCAAGGGTCTTGTCCTGAAATCTTTTTATAAGCTCATCAGTGGACGTGCGCTTCTCAGCGATCTCAGACACCATCGGAGCGACAACAGTATAATCGAACGGGTCGACCTGGTCTGAATCAAGTTCTGCTGAAGGAGCGATAGTGAATATCTCATTTGGTATGATCTCACGCCCGAATCTTTTATTTATGTATTCTGCAAGAGAATAGACATCAGTTTTTGAAAGGTCTCCAATCAATGATATCCCGCCGCACATGTCTCCATAAAGTGTTGCATAGCCAAGGGCGATCTCAGTCTCATTCCCGTTTGATATCAGGAGCGTGCTGGAATCATTCGACTCGATCATCATCAGAAGCCCGCGTATCCGTGCCTGGATGTTCTGCCTGGTGATAGGCTTTTCGATATTGTGCGCATTTGCCTCAAACACCTCGACCATCTTGTCGTTTATCTCCTGGATCGGTATGACATGATATTCAACACCTAGGTTTTCTGACAGCTTCTCTGCGATGTCCTTTGTCGCCTTTGTATTGAACCGCGAGGGAAGGTTATATGCCAGCACATTGCTTTTTCCGAATGCCTCTGCTGTGAGCACAAGTCCGAGCGCAGAATCAATGCCTCCGGACACAGGAACTGTTGCCTTGGTAAATCCGGTCTTTCGAGCATAATCACGAAGAGAGGCAACGATGCAGTCGAATATCTCCTGGTTGCGCGGTCTTGAGATCTCCTCGAGAGATTCCGTAGAGGTTGAATCGATGTCATGCTTGACAATAACAAAATCCTCCTCATGCTTCCTGGCCCTGGCAAGCAGATTGCCTGCTTTTCCGAAAAAAAGGCTCTCGCCGTCAAAGGGTATTATGTTCTTGCCGTTGTCAGATGCGCCGACCAGATTAAGGTATATAAAAGGGATGTTATGTTTTTCTATATGCTCGCGGATCTTCTTTGTACGCAGCTTCAGCTTTCCTGGTGCAAAAGGAGAGGCATTTATGTTGATTATGATCTCAGCTCCAAGCTCTGCCAGCTCGTCGATCGGTTTTATCGCATAAGAATCATCCCACATGTCCTCGCATATGGACACACCAAGCTTCAGTTCCCTGCCATTTATCCTGATCGATACAGTCTTTCTCAGATCAGCCGGAGTATAGTATCGCCTGTCATCAAAATACCTGTAATTCGGAAGCAGGGTCTTTCTGACAGTGTCGATGATTTCTTTATCCTGGATGACTGCAGCAGAATTATATTTTCTCAGCCGTCCGTCTTCGTTTATCTTGCCAGGGTCATAGTCGATGAATCCGATTATTACTGCGATATCCTCGCAGTGTTCTTTTATCCTGTCCAGCGCCTGCTTGTTCGAAAAGACGAATGCCTCATGTTCTATGAGATCAGAAGTGGAATATCCAGTGATTGCAGTCTCAGGAAATATGAGTATATCAAGATCCTCTTTTCTGGCTTTTTTTATATGGTCTATTATCTTTTGGGTATTGTTTTTTATGTCGCCTGTGATCGGATTTATCTGCGCCAGCCCGAACCTTATATTCTGCGCCATTTGAATCACAGTTTGGGGGCTTCCTCATTGGTTATAAATCTATTGGTTTATTCGGCTTTGTGTAAAAAGTGCGTCTGTGCCACGAGAATATATATCTTTAGGCAATATTCTCAGTTGGGCTAAG
>CAYMIF010000079.1:0-5824 GCA_964390375.1 uncultured Methanosarcinales archaeon | reverse complement strand
AGCAAAAAAATCAGCCGTAGCAAATGGCCCAGATGACCAGAACTCACCGCTTCGATTCAATATCTGATCTGATTTTTATGGGGGTTTGGCCCTGGTTTATTGGGTGAGTTCTGGGGATTGCGGATTCGACTGCTCGAATCTGGAATAATTAGCATCACAAACTTTACTAAGCCTGATTCGATGGCCGTGTTGAAAAGCTCTTAACCTTGGATTTAATAGCACAGAGGCCTGGATTTGGAAAAGGAGACTATTTCAGCCGAAAGGCCCAGACGAGGAACCAAATCCTTCACGAAATTGATGCAACAGGGATTCGGCTGTATGAGCTTGGCGGGTGCTATTAAATCTAGAAGCCATGAGCTTCTCAACAAAGCCGATTCGATAAAGCATGAGATATCAGCAACAAAGGAAAGCAAAATATCCTAAAATAAGGTAGAGAACTTAAAAATTATGTCTGACTATCGTGTCCAAATCCCCGCCTATTGTATATCTCTGCTTTCAGTAAATTTAGCATAAATTTTGAATAATTGATGCCTTTAATACTGCTTTTTGTTATATTCCAAAGAGAACAAGTTTATATATCTTGATCCTCCAAAAAATAACAGAGGGATACAGGAAGATGAATAGAACCAAAAAAGCCAGAAATTTTTTCAGACTAGGGATAATAATTATCTTATTAGTCGCAACAGCTGGCTTTATCTATTCAGAATATGAAAGTCCGACGCAGGATGGAGTGATGAAGATGGAAGAACTGGAAAAATATGACAAGGCAACATTTGCAGGTGGATGTTTCTGGTGCATGCAGCCCCCTTTTGAGAATCTTGAGGGCGTGAAAGCTGCGATTGCAGGATACACTGGAGGGGATAAGGTTGACCCGAGCTATGAAGAGGTATCCAGGGGAGAGACAGGTCACCTGGAAGCAGTAGAGGTTTACTTTGACAAAGACAAGATATCCTATGATCAGCTCATCGATGTATTTTGGCAGCAGATAGACCCGACAGACACAGGCGGCCAGTTTGCTGACCGTGGAAAACAATACACGACAGCGATATTCTATCATGATGAAGAGCAGAGGAAGCAGGCAGAAGAGTCAAAGAAGAGACTGGAAGAGTCAGGAAGGTTTGATAAACCCATAGCGACCAGGCTAATCCCGGCAAAAACGTTCTATCCAGCAGAGAGCTATCATCAGGACTATCATAAGAAGAATCCGATAAGATACAGGCTCTATAGCCAGGGCTCAGGAAGAAAGGACTTTATCAAGGAGAACTGGGAATCCCAGGAAAAGGGCAATGCTTCAAAAAAGCCTTCAACTCAAGAGCTAAAAGATCAGCTCACGCCCATGCAGTACAAGGTAACACAAGAAGAAGGCACAGAGCCGGCTTTTGACAACAAGTATTGGAACAACACAGAAGAGGGAATCTACGTGGACATAGTATCTGGCGAGCCTCTGTTCAGCTCTACCGACAAGTACAAGTCAGGAACAGGATGGCCAAGCTTCACGAGGCCGATTGACAAGGAAAACATAATGTTAAAAGAAGACCGCAGCCTGTTCTCAGTCAGGACTGAAGTTCGAAGCAAGAAGGCAGATTCTCACCTGGGACATGTATTCGATGACGGCCCGGCTCCCACAGGAAAGCGCTATTGCATGAATTCAGCAGCCCTCAGGTTCATACCGAAGGGAAAGCTGGAGCAGGAAGGATACGGCGATTATCTTAGATTGTTTGAAGAGGACTAGTTCTGATTCCAATTGAACATTTTTAGGGCTTAGTCAGAATCAAGGTGCTGATCATCTTCTAGGCCGAAAAGGATTTGCGAAGCTATACGATTGCTTGCACGTCATGTCACGATCTTGCTGCAGAGCCACTGCCATTTTGCAAGAATATGCATAGCAAAAAAATCAGCCGTAGCAAATGGCCCAGATGACCAGGACTCACCGCTTCGAATCAATATCTAATCTGATTTTTATGGGTTTTTGGCCCTGGTTTATTGGTGAGTTCTGGGGATTGCGGATTCGACGGCTCGAATCAGGAATGATTAGCACCACAAACTTTACTAAGCCCATTTTTAGGCGCTGTCCCGAAAGTACCTTTTGTGTATATTATTAAATCCTATTGCGTTTTCACTTCGTGAAAACTCCATCTGGTCTCGAGAATATTTACTCCGCAAATATTCTCTCTCAAGACGCAGACGGATTTAATAATATACAAATCTATGACTTTTGGGAGAGCGCCCATTTTTAGAAAAATTTATAAATAATATTCCTCAAAAATATCCATCACAATGGAACTAAATAAAAACACAACAATAAGATTTCTGTCAGTTTTGCTCATAACATGTTCTGTTCTTCTAGCAGGTTGCTTTGATTTGGAAATCAACCAGACGATAAATGAGGACGGGACCTCCAAGATGGAGATGGTCATAGACATGACCAAGACTATGGAACAGATGAAGGCTCAGATGGAGCAGATGTCTGAATCCATGGGCGGCAACGCATCCTCATCTCAAGGATCAGATGAATTGACCTGTGATGATTTTGAGGAGGCCAACATGCCAGAAGGTGCGACAAATCCGCAGTGCGAAAAGCTCGGGCCTTACGCAATAAAGGTCAGCTATGACCTGGACCTGCTTGAACTGGATGCATTGGACATTCAGGAGTCAGATAGCATTAAGACCTATACCTTCAACATGGACGACTTAAACAAGCTGACTTCAGAAGATGAAGGCAATGGTTCATCATCAAGCTATTCAATGAATCAGATGTCACCCAAGGATATGGGAATGACATATATCTATACCCTTACCATGCCAGGTAAGATAATCAAGTCAGACATCGGACTGATTGAGGGAAACAAGGTGACAATAGATGTCGCTGAGCAATATGAGCAGACCAAGGGGCTTGAGATAGTATCACAGGTAGATGAGACTAATCCCTATGTGCCAGAAGAAGATAATGATCCAGGACAAGATGCAGGCGACCAAAACACAGGAGCTGATACTGGTGACGATGGAACTGGATCTGCTGATGCAGGCAAGACCGGAGATGAAGGAACTGCAACTGAAGTTGATATACTCGATTTTAATACCTGGAACAGCAACATGATGATCATGGTCGGTGCAGGCGCAGGAGTCGTGCTGGTTATAATTATCCTGATAATTGTTCTTGCGGCCAGGAAAGGAAAAAAGAAAAAACCATCTGAACATGGCGTTCATAATCAGGAACAGCCAGGCAATGAACAGCAAAAAAAAGAACCAGCCAAGAATGGCGAAGAAGAAAAGCCCAAGACTGAGGAAAAACCAGCAGAAGAGGAACCTGAAGAAAAGCCAAAGGCAGAACCAGCAGAGGAAGAATCAACTGAGCCAGAATCCAAATCCTCTGATGAAGAACCTGAAAAACAACAGTGAACCTTTTTTTTATTTTATTTATTTTTCTAATTCTATGGCTAATATGAAATCCTATGCGTCTGTGCCACGAGAGAGAATATTTATGAAATAAATATTCTCGGGGCCAGGCGAAGTTTTTACGCAGTAAAAACGTAGTAGTATAGGATTTCATAATAGCCTAATTCTATTCCAATATGCCATTCTCTTATACTTACAACCAGATCATGAAAGATGATTCTATTATCGCTTTAGAAAAAAAGAAGATATGAAGCCAATGGGATGGGAGGGGTGAGGTGTGTGTGTAAGAAAAATAATCCAGGCCTGATGGCCCGAGGGTTATTTTTCATTGGCTTCATATCATCAAGATGAAGGTTTGAATATGTTTCCCCTTAGTATTTTAGTATTCAATTTTATGTTTTATTACTATATGGTAGTCATAACTTATATATAAATGTTTCGGTTATTTTACTACTAATTAGAAACAAAAAAAGGGCATGGTTTATTTTCCTGATTTTTTCTCAGCAATTATATATACAGGCTGGTTTGGCATTATCCTGTCACCAACAAAATTACCCAGATGATCCTTTACATCCCTGTAAGTCAGGTTTTCATATTTGTCCCTGGAATTATCGTCCCAAAGGTCAAATCTCTCAGCAAGAACGTATGCATTCTCACCTGGTCTGACGATATACCTAAACACATCCGTTGAAGGAGCGACCTCACCTTTGAATATCATCTGTTCCTCATAAGGATCCTTTTGCTCTTCTCTTGGGTTTTGATGGATTCCTGGCATTTTAAAGCTGCCTGTTGATCTGACCTGCTCTTTTCGCTCTGAATAATAATCCATGTATTTTTTCCAGTATCTTACATGCTGAGTCGCGCCTGGATTCCCTGCAGGCGTTCCCTGATTGAATGCAGAAACTGCCTTTTCCCAGGAGCCGTATCTTGACCTGAGATCAGCCAGCATTCGGCCCATAGCATAGGTGCTTTTTCTCCAGTCGAATCTCTCATCCAGCCTGGACAATCTGCCCAGATTGTAATTATGTTTCTTCACAAGCTCGCGCAGACCTTTTCCATGCTTTTTGTCCGCTGATGTGGACATGCAGCCGTCGAATGTCTTCAGGCCATAGTCTGATGCTGTGCCGGGCATGCAGTTATAGAGACCTGCTCCGCCGTCATCTGTGCTGTTCAGGCTCACTGGATCCCCTCTTCCCTCAACCATGGCCAGCCCTGCAAGGCATCCTTTGGGCATTCCATGAAGCTCTTCGACCCTAGATATCACATTGTCCCATCTGTATGTTCTCAGGAACTTGCCTTCTGTTGTGAACCTTGATTCAGTGATCGGCACGCTGATTGCAGACTCATCTACAGTATCATCTATGGAACAGCTGGTTGAGTTATTCCGAAATTCCTGGTTCCTGCTCTGATCAGCATTCGAATAAGCTGCTGAAGATATACTTATTAAAGCAGATAATGCAAGCCTTGTAGCCAGATTTGCCTTTTTCTTCGTCGTTATCCTAACCATAAAAAAAAAAGATCGCAGTTTATTTAAAAACCTTTCGTGACATTTATCACTATATAGTAATGTCAAAAAAACCAGACCAACAATTCAATAGACCCTGGAGACACGGCCGAACAGCACAATGTCCTGCTTCGCCCTTGCCTTAGGGCCGATTTCGAAGAACTCCAGTATCTCCTGTATCTCATAGCCGCGGTCAGATGCATCGTCGTTGAACTTTTTCTTAAAACTTGGAAGGTCTGCGATGCTTCCATTGAAGACCTCCGAGAAGAACTGGCCAGATACAAGCTCGACAGGAAAGTTCTCATTCTGTTCTTTCATCTCGATCAAGACAGTACCGCCGGTCATGGTCCTGCCTTTTAATATTATTATTGCATTTTCAGCAAGCAGGTCCACGTATTCCAGGGCAGACTTGGTCTCCTCCAAGGTCTTTTCGTAGGCAGAAGACAAACCCAGTATGGACTTATAGCTTTTCCTGCAGAAAGGCTTTTCTTTCCAGCCCACAAGTTTTTTATCGAACAGTTCCTTGCTTAGCATTCTGGTTTCCTGTTATTCTGAAAATATCCCTATTATGAAACCAACAAATTTATAAATATTAAGTTTTTTAATAGCTATGTTTGAAATACATATATTGGGGTCAATACGATGCAACAGGTAAACCTTTCAGAGATACTGGATGAAGAGAACTGCTTTGTGGATGAGAGCTACATCTTCAAATGCAACGAGCTCATGAAAGACTTTCTTTCCAAGAGGAACATCAAGGTAGCAAACCTAGGCGATAAGCTCTCTGCATCATGATCAACATAAGCTCTCTGCATCATGATCAACATTTCTTATTAATTACTGGTCTTTTCACTGCTCTTTCTGGCTATTATGAAATCCTATACTACCAATCCTCACACGACTGTCGTCGTGAACCGTTGAGCA
>CAYMIF010000078.1:0-5857 GCA_964390375.1 uncultured Methanosarcinales archaeon | reverse complement strand
TTGCGGATTCGACGGCTCGAATCTGGAATAATTAGCACCATAAAATTGACTAAGCACGGTTTTTGGACACAATCCAAAAAATAGCGGTAGTGCCGATAATGTAAGTTCTTTCTTTTAAAAATATCAGGCCGACAAGGGGCACGTCCCTTACGGGGAACGTCGGCCAAAGGTCAAATAATAAAGGGACGAACCAGCACTACCCGAACGAAGAGAGATTTTTTGGATGAAGCCCGTTTTGTAAAAAGAATCAGATGGGCCCGCGGAGATTTGAACTCCGGACCTCACGATTACCACAGCCGACCAGGGCAGTCTAAAAGACAGACAGGGTGGCAATATCAGTCGTGCGCTCCACCAAGCTAAGCTACGGGCCCGAAAAAAAGCCAAAACATGAGTCATATTTTGGCTGATCCAACGCCTCTGACCAGACTTGAACTGGTGACCTCGCGGTTACTATGCATCTATGATCTTATAGATTCAAGATGTGTTTAACAGCCGCGCGCTCTACCTACTAAGCTACAGAGGCATATTTGTTTTCGGGTTAATAATTGCTTTAAAAAGTTTTCTATCGATTATCAGGAAAAATTTATATAACACTGAAAAAGGATTAGGCACAGGTGCATACTTTTGGAGCAGCAAAAAAGACAGGAAAGAAAAGAGCAAGAACCACAGCACTTCCTTCCCAGGCAGCCGATGAATAATAACACTCAGCACCGGCAATCAGGTCCTCAGCCTCAACCCCAGCCTCAGTCAGCTCCACAGCAGCAGTCCCGGCAGGATTTTCCTTCAAGCCAGCCGCAACAAGATCCATTGCTGCAGAACCAAAATCCTGCTCAGCCCGGTCCACAGTTCCAGTCCAGGCAGCAGCCTCAGGATTTTCAGCAATCTGGTCCTCAATCACAGCCCGGGCAAACACCGACACAGCCTAAGCAGCAGTCTCCTCCCCAGTCATCTCAGCCTCAACCGCAGCCTCAGCAAAATCCTGCCCAGCCCGGTCCACAGTTCCAGTCCAGGCAGCAGCCTCAGGATTTTCAGCAATCTGGTCCTCAATCACAGCCCGGGCAAACACCGACACAGCCCAGTCAGCAGTCTCCTTCCCAGGCATCTCAGCATAATCCGCAGTCTCAACAGCCGATGCAGAACCAGTCCACGCAGCAGCAAAATAACAACATCCCTGGTTCACAGCCTCAGCTGCAGCAGCAAGATACCCTGGCGCAGGCTGATGGAAAAAAAGTTTCAAAGCTGGCATTGGCAGCGATACTGACTTCGATAATACTGCCGCCCATTGGATTTGCGCTTGCGATATTTGCATATTATAAGATTTCAAGGGAACCTTCTGCTAAAGGGAAAGTGCTCTCTGTTATTGCATTCATCCTGAGCATGATATCGATATTTTTCTATTCTCACCTTTTTATGTACGGAACTATACCTTTCATAAGCCTCAATCCTTATGATTGTCATGGGGTGGATTTTCCCTGTCATCAGGAAAATACAGTTGTTACAAGCACGACAAAAGGCACCCTCATGACTGAGATGACAAACAACCTCGAAAAAGACATTATACTGCTGAACGCCCGTGTGACGCATGATCTGTGTCCGGATATAGGCGGCAGGAGTTCCGTATGCATAGACCGGGACAAGGATGATACATGTACATCAGCTGATGATTCTCTGTATGGCACTTCGGTTAAGGTTGGCATAAACGAATCCATTGATTTGATCATAGATTGTTATGAAGGCGATCAGCTGGAGCAGGACGAGGTTACAGAATTCCTGGTCAGTCTGGATTATTATGAGGCGGGCAGGCTGAAAGCCACGAAAAAGACATATGAGGGCGTGTTCATAAACAGGGTTGAATGAGATTCGATCACACTAACTCTCCGACTATGCTTCTGAGCATATGCCCTGTTATTCTGACATCATAGGGTTTTCCGAGTTCAACTCTCTTCTTCACGCCGATGACAAGAGGGTATGTCCCTAGCTGCCGCAGGAAGGTTGTTTTGCCGTTGTATATCTCTGCCCTGGCATCTGTGATAACTGTTCCTTTGGGCACTAGCTTCTTCAGCATTGGAAAGTCGATCTCTGTTCGGATTCTGTTCCTTGCTTTCCAGTAATATTTCTTGTTCTTCCGCAGGATCCGCAGACCAGCTTTTTCATGCAGGGCAGTTCCTGGAAAAGGGACGACTTTCCTGATGTTTATCCTTCTGATCAAAAGATCTTCAGAATAAAATTTCTTGAGCCATTCAAGGTTTATATCAAATGTCTTTTTGCTCTCTCCTAATAGTCCGAATATAAGATTGATGCCAGGAAGGTAGTTGTGCATTCCGTTGTATCCTCTGTCTCCTCCTATTTTGTTGATTGTCTTAACTGCTTCATGCACCATCTCTGGATTAGAATTTAGATTGTTCAGAGAGATTACCTTTGGGTCGAATGATTCCACTCCAAAACTTGCGATATTGCCTGGTGTGCAGTATTTTACAACAAGTTCTGTATTCTCATCATTGACCATCGCAGGATTCACATTATCTATGTGAAGGACCTTGGGTTTCATTTCATGTATCGGCTTTAGAAGTCCTTCGATAGCACTGTTTTTTCCCCCTTTGTATGACAGGAAGCATGCCTGCTTTCCCAGCCTGAAATATTCAGCTCCGTTCTTCTTTAGTTCTCTTACCTCATTGATGATGTCTGTTGAATCCCTCCATTCGAGCTTGTTTTTTAATGGTTCTGTGCAAAAAGAGCAGCCTGGCATCCTTGAGCAGCCTCTTCCGGTCTCGATCTCGATTATCCGCGGAGCGCCTGTCTGTTGTATTATCTTTGCACCTTTCAAAGATGCACCTCTCATCTCATCGTAATCACTCACCATGTATGGGATTACCTTATCGAAAACATCGATGCTCTGTCTCTCATGTCCTCTCCCTCCTTCTGTCTGCGTGCCGAATTTTGTAGCTGCGGGTCCGCTCAGGATCTTTTCACAGGAAATGCCCGAGATCATCGGAACCACTTCCCGAAGTGTTCCAGGTACTGCGGAGAGGTATTTTCCAGGTGTATGCACACCGAGGACGATAATTATTCTTGCGCTCTCATCAAGTATTTTTTTTACATCAGAGTGATTCTTCGAAAGGTTATGTATCTTTATTTTGGTTTTCTGGGATATTTTGGTCGGCTGCACTCTTCCCCCAAAATCATGCCATAGTCTCAGGTCGTCGATTGTCAGGTATTTGACCTCTCCGGAGATCTTGCCTGCTATATATCTGGGATACGTACCCAGATAAGGCGGAACACCAAGACCTGATGGCTCGTCTGAATAGCAGTCTATTATTGTGGTATGCATATATATAATAGAAAGGCAGCTTTTATTAAAAACATTTCTGTATTAAGCCGCATTGAAAACATCCAGGCTAGAGGATTTGATAGTGTCGCGCCTCTCGCTCGGTCGATTCCCAGATATCTTAGAGGATATATAGGGATCGGTTCCTGGCAAGAACTAAAGTTCGCACTGCCTCACTCGCACGAATCAGGCCTCGGCACTATCAAAACCCATGGATTAGATGTTTCCAATGCAGCCCTGTATTATGTTCTCGTATACTTACTCGCAATTTTCAGAGGGTGAATTATGCAAAAAATAGAAAAGTTTATATATAAGTACTCCAATATACAAAAAGATATACTGATTTACAGGGGATCACCCGTAGACTGAAAGGGGATTTTCAAAATGGTGATTTCAATGAAAAAGAAAGCAGAGATGGGCGTTGGGACATTGATAGTATTCATTGCTATGCTTCTGGTGGCTGCTGTGGCAGCAGGAGTGCTGATACAGACTGCATCTGCACTGCAGGAGAAGAGCTTGTCGACCGGACAGCAGGCAAGGGCGCAGATTGCGACAAACGCAAGAGTGATAGAGGTTTCAGCAACAGACGGAAGGAACGGGAATCTTACAGATTTTCAGCAGATAATGAAGCTGTCTCCTGGTTCATATCCGATAAAGCTAGATCAGATTATATTTACATTCAACACAAAAGATCATACATCCACCCTGAAATACAAGGGAGATGAAGGTATTTGTATTAAGAACAATACTAATGGTTATAATACATGGAACGAAGAGATAATTCTTGAAGATGTCAACAGGACAGTAAACAATTACAGGTTAGATGAGGATCTGGATGACGATGGTTCTGACGACTTCATCTATCACAATAGCACGCATATACATGTCAATCTCTCAAGTCTCTCATTTGCCTATAATATAACTATGGGTTGCAACATCGAGTTTGACAATGAGACAAACAATGTCACATGTGATCTTGCTTCGACAAAGATTGGTAACTCGACCCACACATTTGGTTATGTTGAATTCAGCGGAACGACATATACCAATAACACGATTCAGGCTAACAACTCATTCATAGTCACTCCTTACGATTTAGGTGAGGGATATTTTGTAGCGATTTACGAGCAGGAAGGAACAAACCATGTCGACGGCAACCTTCAGAGGGGAGATATCATACGGCTTTGTTACGAAGCGCCAGGTGAGATTGTCGAGGACGAGCAGGTCAGGCTAAATTTCATCCCAAAGATCGGGACAGCGACCCTGACAGAGTTTGTGTCTCCTGATGTGATATCGACGCAAAGAGTGTATCTATATCCATGATTTATTATTTTAATTGATTTTAATAATTTGTAATAAAAAAAGATCGCGCAGAGGTCAATGACTTCAGGCTTTTTTAAGTTTGGTGTGATTGATTTTACCAGGGGTCAAAAAAAATAAGGTGAAGACTAATGATATCAAGAAAAGCAGAGATGGGTGTTGGGACTTTGATTGTCTTTATTGCGATGCTACTAGTAGCAGCTGTGGCAGCAGGGGTGCTGATACAGACCGCATCTGCATTGCAGGAAAAAAGTTTGTCTACAGGTCAGCAGGCCAGGCAGCAGATAGCAACAAACGCAAGGACTATTGAGGTATCGGCAACAGACGGTAGAAATGGAAATCTTACTGATTTTCAGCAGATAATTAAGCTTTCTCCGGGGTCTTATCCTATCAAGATTGACCAGATAATATTCACGTTCAACACAAAAGACCATACATCCACCCTTAAATACAAGGGAGAGGATGGGATATGTATAAAGAATAATACTGTCGGTTATAACACATGGAATGAGGAGAGGCCCGACATAAACATAGGTACTAACATCAACAACTATACATTGGAAGAGGACTATGATGATGATGGTCTTACAGATTACCTGTTCCACAACGACACTCACATAAAGGTGAATCTATCCAGCCAGCCTTCATTTGTCTGGAATGTTTCTATGGGCTGTAATCTCAATGATTCACAGGTTGCGCTCACCAACTGCAGTCTTGAGCAGACAGCATTCGGAAACTCGACAGACACCTATGGTTATGTTGAATTGACTGGTCAAAATGTGATAAACCACACGATTGCCCATAATATGAGTTTCATAATCACTCCTTATGAAGTAGGGGGAGGATATTTCGTCGCCATATACGAGCAGGAAGGAACAAACCATGTCGACGGCAATCTTCAGAGGGGAGATGTAGTGAGGCTTTGCTTTGAGGCTCCGGGAGAGATTGTCGAGGATGAAGAGGTCAGGCTCAATTTCATCCCAAAGATAGGTACTCCGACACTGACCCAGTTTGTCACGCCTGACGTCATTTCAACTCAGAGGGTATATCTTTATCCATGAGTTTTTTTTCATCTTTTTTCTTGTTCTTCTCTTGTTTCCGATGCAGTTTGGATACCTTTCTGCCAGTTTTTTCAGGCTATTATGAAATGCTAGACTTCTGTGCCACGAGAATATATATCTTTAGGCAATATTCTCAGTTGGGCTAAGCCAA
>CAYMIF010000077.1:0-6163 GCA_964390375.1 uncultured Methanosarcinales archaeon | reverse complement strand
TTGCCTAAAGATATATATTCTCATGGCACAGACGGCTAGGATTTCATAATAGCCGGTGCTCAGTTCTAATCAATTCTTCAGCACTTATGGTAAAATCTGTTTTTTTTAATCAAGCCGAGGCCGGGCCCGCAATGAAAACAGCAATATTTAAATATCAATCAATCAAGATAAGAATAAAAAAAGAGGCATAAACTAATGAGGCGGAATTTATTATTATTCTTGATACTGATGGTTTTGATTGCACCTAATACTTATTCTAATCCTTTTAGAGATCTTGAGAATATCACACTTGTCGGAATGCTAAACAGTAACGGAAGCGGGGTCTTAGACAATATAGAGCTGGTCGCATATTGGAAAACAGATGAGAACATATCCAAAGCAGAAACTAATCTAGTCAGACAAGAAGATGAATATTATTTCATATTCTATGACGATGAAATCCCAAAGAATGCATCTTTGCCAATACTCATACAAATCGAAGAGATACTGCCGGAGAAAGGATTGCTTATCGAAGGAGAACCTTCTGTATTTGATTCACATTATGTAGAGATTCCTGTAGAGGTCGAAAATATGACAATCATCGATGCTTTCGGAGAAGATGGCCAATTATCTGCAAAAACGATTAGCGAATTTGGATTATCTGAAGGAAACTCTTTTGGCATGACTGATGAGTGGAGAAAGGATATGATGACCAGATTCATCATTATGGTCGGATTCATAATTTTCCTTTATGTCTTTGGTATAGGTCTTTTGAATACCAAGAAGAAAAGCCTGGCAAAGATAATCAGCGAGAACCTCAAAGCCAAGAACTTCATGACCAGGACAATCATCACAATAGATGAAAAAGCACCTCTCAAAGAGGCAATATTGCTTCTTGTCCGTCACAATCTCGGTTCATTAATCGTCCTGCGTGAAGAAAAACCGGTCGGAATAATAACAGAAAAAGACATATTCAAGAAAGGAATAGTAATGTCTGATCTGAAGAACAAGCTCAAGGTCAAGAAGTTCATGACTGAAGGGCTTATCATGGCAAATGAAGATGATCTGATATTCGATGTAGAAAACATAATGTTCAAAAATAAGATAAGACGGGTGCCTATAGTCAGCAACAAAAAGATAGTCGGAATCGTGACAGCATCTGATCTTCTTGGTATATGGAACGAGGCGACAGAGACCGAGGTCTTGAAGCATATAAGGCTGTTAGACCAAAAGCTGAAGGTAAAATACTGGATGACCACCAATCTGGTAGAAATAGATATCTATGACAGGATCGTCGAAGCATATGACCTGATGAACAAGAAGAACGTGAGCGATGTCATTATCATGGATGGTGCATTCATAGCAGGCATACTGACGGAAAGAGACATAGTATCAAAATATCTGCTACACAGGGTGAATATCAAAAAGGAACTGATCAAAGACATATTAAAGAGAAGAGTAATATCAATCGACCCAGATGTCGAGCTTTTCGAAGCAGCAAAGATAATGGATGCCAACCATATAAGAAGACTTCCGGTTATCGACGAAGGAAAGCTTGTCGGAATAATCTCGGCTACAGATCTGGTCAAGGCATGGGCGAAGATCAGCAGGCAGTACCAATAAAGCTTAATACCTAAATATAATGAAACCAGATAACAAACCAAAGCACACAAGGGTCACTATTTTCATAAATTATCTAATCATATCTTTGTTTCTATTCTATGCTTTTTTTCTTGTATTCTATATACTGCGTTTTAATCCAAGCCTGAATCCTATCGCTGTTAGCCTGATATTCGGCCCGGTGATGCTTGACTGGGTTATAGGACTTCTGACCATTGGATCTTACAGGCTGCTTGAATCACTTTTACTAATAAACAGAAAAAATATCCTTTGCGCAGAAATTTTTTTTTTCTTGATATTGCTCAATACCTCTTTTCTTTTGATACTATCACTGATCTATATTGCGATAGGTCCGGTAATGATATTCTTTGATGGATTGCTGTTCTTCATAATTCCGCTTCTTTATCTGAAAAATATCTGGTTCGGCCTTTTGTTCGGAACTATCTTTCTCAAGAAGAACTATACATATACTGCTTCTGCTTTCTTGATAGTCTTGATCGTGCTTTTCTTGATGGGTATTATCATGGACTTTATTCCCAATGTAGATAGGGTATTTTTACCTATATTTAGCATGGTCTTCTTTTTGTCCTCGATATCCTATTTCCTCTTCTCTGGATTTTTCTCCCTTCATTTTCTCAGGAAGAGATATATGAAAACCTGAAATCATTGTTCAGATTCTTTCATCAGGTAATATCTGAATCCTTTCTCTATAGCTTCAAAGGAAGCGTTGAGTATGTTCTTGCTGATTCCAACTGTTTTCCATTCAAGGCCGCAGTTCCTGAACCTAATCAGTACCCTGACAGTGGATTCTGCTCCCATGTTTCTCGCAATCATTACCTTGTAGTCTATAAGCCTGACTGCATCAATCTTTCCATACTTGCCTGAGATAAGTTTCTTGAGAGCAAGAAATATCGCTTCTACCGGCCCTCCGTTCACAGAAGATATCACCTCTTTTTCTTCTCCAGAGATTCTTCCGAACACTATGCATTCAGAATACTCTGAAGGATTGTTCTCACAATGTATACGCCAGCCTCTTACCGTAAAAAAATCCCTGTCTTTTCTGAAGAACCTGTTCAATAACAGCTCCTTTTCTGCATCAAGGTCATTTATGTCATAGCCTTTTGATTCCATGCTCTTGATAACTGCCAGAAGCTTCTTTATCCTTGGATCATCCTTGTCTGCTGAAAGACCGAATTCATCCAGCAACCGGAATATGTTAGCTTTTCCTGACATGTCAGACAGAATTATCCTTCTCTTGTTTCCAACTGCCTTCGGGTCGATATGCTCATAACTTGCGCCCTTTGCTATGGCATCTACGTGGACACCCCCTTTATGAGAGAAAGCATTTTTCCCTACATATGGCTGCGCAGGGTTTTTTTTGATATTGGAATACTCATATATCTTATGAGAGAGTTCGGTAAGATTCTTTGTGTCCTGCCTGACCGGATGCCCAAGCTTGACTGCGATGTCTGGTATAACTGAGCAAAGATCTGCGTTACCTGTCCTTTCACCCAAGCCGTTTATAGTTCCCTGCAGCTGGGTCGCTCCTGCTCTGCATGCAGAGAGCGTGTTCGCAACAGAACATCCACTGTCGTTGTGACAGTGTATGCCTATCTTTACGTCTTTTTTTTTCAGATGTTCGCTGACCTGTCTTGTGATATCCTCTATATCGTGAGGAAGCATACCGCCGTTCGTGTCACAAAGGACAAGGGATTCTGCGCCTGCGTCTACGGCAACATCCAATGTCCTCAATGCATATTCTTTGTCATGCAGAAAACCATCAAAAAAATGCTCTGCGTCAAAAAATACCCTCTGTTTGTTCTTCCTAAGATATGATATCGATTCTGAGATCAGCCTGAGGTTCTCTTCAGGTGTCACCCTGAGCTGGAGATTCACATGCTGTTGCCAGGACTTCCCGAATATGCAGGAAATCTTGGTTCCACAATCTAAAAGTGCTTTTAGGTTAGGGTCATCTTCTGGTTTCAATCCTTTTCTTTTAGTGGATCCAAAAGAAACAAGCTTTGAATTTTTCAGGTCCATAGATGATGCCTGCTTGATAAATTCAAGTACTTCTCTTGATGAACCTGGCCACCCTAATTCTATATAATCCATCCCAAAGCTGTCCAGGGATTCGATTATCCTGAATTTTTCAAAGCTGCTGAAACTGATGTCTGCGTTTTGGGAACCTTCCCTCAATGTCGTATCATATAGCTCTATCATCTTTTTCCCTCCTAGAAAGCCAAAGATCTCCTGTCTTTACATATCTGAACAATCACAGAAATTAGTGCCGGTTCCAGACAAAAAACAGAAGCCTGGAGCCTTCAAATAATAATGATAATGCTCGCTATTATAATCATCAATTGACCAAATAATGCATTATCTTTAATCATCATCATCTGGTTATCTAATCGTATATATAAATTTTTTTTAAAAATTTGAATTTTATTTATCAATACTATAATTTTTGGAAAAATTGATGACAAAGCTGAAGTTACTTCTTCTTAGCTGGCCAGAATTCTGCAATTTCAGCAAAAACTCATTTATTATATACAACATGACCTGTTTTTTATGAAAAAAACAATTTTGATAATAGGATTTTGTATGATGACAATGGCAACATTTGCAGAGGCAACAGATTTGTGGATAAATGAATTCGTATCAGACCCAGAGTCTGGCCTGAGTTCAGATGAATGGATTGAGTTATATCATGGAGGCGGGACTGATCTTTCATCTTGCTATATCGAAGAAGGATCAGGAGCGAAAAGCTATCTTTCAGAAAATGCTTTAGAATATATACTCATAGAGAATCCAGGCGGCGTGCTGAACAACGGTGCTGATATCATCAGGCTGTACTGCGACGGAATGCTCATAGATGAGGTCAGCTATTCTGATGGTATTCCAGGCGACGGCAAATCTTTTGGCAGAAACGAGCAAAATGTTTTTGTTGAATTTGATGACCCCACGCCCGGAGCAGTGAATTTCATTTCCAGTTCCCAGGAACCAGAAGAGCAACAGACTCCAGACGATGTTCCTGAAGAACCTGCAAATGAGCAGCAGGACGGCGGGGAGCCTGTGCCTTTGAATGATGAGCCTGAAGATGAGAGCGATGCGGAGCCTGACGATGTGCCGGAATTCACAACCATTGGTGCATTGCTTGCAGTTGCAGGCTGCGGTCTTTTTATCACCAGGAAACGCCTGGCTTTTTGATTCTTTTTCTTTTTTTTTAAAAGCAAACCATTATAAATAAGCTTAAACAATTCATGCAGCATCAATACCTAATCGAGGTGCTTAACAGATGCCACAACTTAAAGTCAAACTCATATATGCTAAAAATTACGCCAGCTGCGAGCGTGAACTTAATCTTGCTCTATCTGAACTCAAAGACCATAAGATAAGAGATGTCAGAGTAGATACAGATTGGGCAAAGACAGAGGATCATTATATCGGAATGATACTTTATGAGTTGAAAGAAAAATAATTACTATATTTGTTAGAACCGTTTTCTGAAATTTTCTATCCTGCTGGTTTCCCTGAACCAAGAATATGCTCCTATTTTCAGGTGAAGTTCGTCAATGTTCTGTGATGCGAGAGATCGAAGCCTTTCTTTTCTTCTTGAAATCCTGTTGTTAAGCCAGATGTGCTTCTTGTGGATGCGCTTATCCTCATCTTTGCCAGGCCTTAAGCATAGATCAAAATCAGAATCCTGCAGAGTGTCGTCATCAATAAGTTTCTTGGCGAGTTTCAGGCCCTTCAGCTGATTTCTAAGAGCAAGAATCGTTTCGTCATATCTGCTGGTGCTCACTGAACATATCCTTGAGCGATATATTTTAGGAACAGAATAAAATCCTTTCTTCTTTGTCAGTATATTCTGCTTGATTCTTGTGTAGTCCTCGAGATTCTCTACATCGTTGTTTCTTTTTTTTCTGTCGCCTACAATCCTGAAGAAAAACGGCACACCGAGACGCAAGGACCTGGGCATGTCTTTTTCAGATCTTCTGGTGTTTTTATTGGTGAATCTGATCAGGCTATGGGCATGCTTGATATTGGATTCTGTCCTATAAAGCCTGTTCATTGAATCAACAACAATCCGAATATCTCCTGCATCAGAACATCTTACTCCTTTATTGTGGAAGAGATCTTTTGCCTGTCTCAGATCCTTCAATATCATATTAGTGTATAACGAGGAGCCAAGGTTTCTCTGAAGCTTTTTTGGAAACAAATCACTGACCAGATATCTGCTTTGCCCCATATTGAATATTTGGGGTATGCTATAATATTAAAACTTTGTGATAGTTTGGCGCTGTCCCGAAAGTCATGGATTAGTATATGAATTTTTTTCCAAACCAAATATTATTATATGATTGAAACAAATTTGACCAGAAAAATTTCATTTTTCTGAGTACTTTTAAATCCGTCTGCGTAACGAGAAAGAATATTTATGTAATACTGGGAACGGGATCTTCTTTCGGATTGAGAATTTTTAATTCTCAATAAATATTCGCGATACCAGACGAAGTTTTCACGAAGTGAAAACGCAATATAGATCGCGAAGCCTAATAATAAA
>CAYMIF010000076.1:0-6562 GCA_964390375.1 uncultured Methanosarcinales archaeon | reverse complement strand
AATCAAGGAATTTTGACTTCAATGATGCTAAAAATTTCAAAAAGGACAGCAAAAGCACCCATGATCGAAATAATGGATTCGCAAGGCTTTGGCTATCCATGACAGGCTGTCCGGCCAAAATCCTGATCAAAATCCAGATCCAAAGTAATTCTTGAATGATGAATCTGGAAGGATCCAAACAACAAACTATAAAAAGAAATTGGACTATTCCTGAGATAATAATCACCTATTGGTCAAGAATATTGAATAAAATGGCAGAAGATAAGAACGATATGGAAAACATTTCTGAAGATATCAAGATCGACAAGCTCAAGGAGAGACCTAAAAAGAATAAAAAATCTCCTGAAGAGACTATACAGAAAAATAATGGCAAAGGAAAAGTGCAGAAGAGTGCGGGAAACAGAAAATCAGTACCAAACAGAGGGAAGAGGATAGATAATAGTGCTGATACAGGCAATGAAGAGAATAATGAAGGGACCGGTTCTGAAGAATATGCATCAAAAGGGACAGAGGAAGCAGATAAAGAGAAAAAAGAACATACCGGATTCAAGCTGTTTGTCATCATCGGCATAGTTATGGCTGTCCTTCTTATCGCTTTTGTTCTTGTGGTGGCAAATCTTGACCTGAGTGCTCCTGAGACTGACCAGAAATGCCCGGGAGAAGATTGCTTAAATGATACTGTTGATGAACCTGATCCTGCTCCAGATGGGCCGGACTTTACAAGACCGCCTATTGTCGTTAGAACCCCCACACCTGCAGAAACATGCGAAAGAAGAGTCAATGATTCTTGGTGCCTCGGGTATTTTGAGAACGAATACGGAAAATGCCTTGAATATCCTACTGCTAAGGCGAAAAGGTGCATAGATGAATATTATCTTATCAGAGCCATAAGGGATGATGACAGAACATTGTGCCAGTATATAGAAGATGATAAGAAATCTGCAATATGCCTCATATACCTGCTGAAGGATTCCAGCAAATGCGAACTGCACGAGGAGATGAACGATTACTGCAAGGCTGTTGTGGAAAACAACGTAAACCTATGCCAAGTCGTAGAGGATGATCCTGACCAGGAAGAATGCATAGTTCTTGCTGCTAAACTGAAAGCCATGGAGACCGGCGATGAAGAGGAATGCATAGTTCTTAATGATGAGCTTGAAAGACTCAGATGCGAAGCCCTGGCTCTTGATTCAGAAGAGAATTGCGAGACAGAAAAAGACTTTGAATGCTAGGAGGCATCTCTTACCCCATATTATTTAAATATTATGGACCTTGTCTTCATATAGGTTTATAAATAATCCTCTAATCTAGACAGATTATAGCCGTAGCCATGACAAAATGAAAACAGCAATAGTAGTGCCAGCATACAATGAAGAGAAGACAATCGGAAGAGTCCTGAGAAACCTGAAAAAACAGGGTTTCTCTGACATATATGTAGTCGATGACGGAAGCCGGGACAGAACATACCAGATCGCTTCAGAAAACAGCGTCAATGTTCTCAGACATCCAGTCAACAGAGGACTTGGTGGCGCTCTTGGAACAGGAATAGCTGCTGCGCTATCAGATGGTGCTGACATCATCGTCACTTTCGACGCTGACGGACAACATGACGCCAATCAGGTCAAAAGGATCATTTCACCTATCCTCAAGAATGATGCAGATGTCGTGATAGGATCCAGGCTTATCAAGCCAAAAGGGATGCCGTGGGTCAGAAGAATCGGCAACTGGGGATTCAATTATATCACCTATTTCCTGTTCGGTGTCTGGACAACAGATTCACAGTCTGGATTCCGTGCATTTTCACGTAAAGCAGCAAAGAGAATCAAGATAGTTACCAACAGGATGGAAGTGAGCTCTGAAATCATAAAAGAGATCGGAAGAAAAAGACTAACACTAAAAGAGATACCTATAAGAGCAATCTATACAGATTATTCACTGAAACATGGCCAAACGCACATGAACGGATTTCGGATACTCGGAAAACTTATTATGAACAAATTCATGAGATGATAAAAAAATGCTTTTAGAAATACTTGTTTCAATTTTTGTGATCTTCGCGATATCAAGATCAATCCTCCGGCTTCGGACAGGAAGCGAGAGCCTAAAGGAATTCTTCCTATGGCTGGTTGTTTGGGCAGGAGCACTCGTTATTGCCTGGTTTCCAAAAATCACAGCGATACCAGCACTTATTCTCAATGTCGAAAGAGGTATAGATGTCATAATCTACGTCTCTTTAGTAGCATTGTTCTACTCTGTCTACCGCATATATTCGAAAATCGAGACAATCGAACAGGAGATCACTGCACTGACAAGATATCTTGCAATAGACAAGCTGAAAAGCAAAAACAAAAAAAAGACCAAAAAGAGGAAAAAATGAAGATCGCAATCACTGGCAGCCAGGGTTTTATCGGAAGCCATGTCAAGGATGAACTAATCAGCAAGGGCTACGATGTCAGGGAATTTGACATGGAGAAAGAGTCACTTTCCGATATAGACAGCATGAAAGATTTTGTCTGCGAAAAAGACGTGATATTCCATCTCGCTGGCGTGAACAGACCAAAATATCCTCTGGATTTCTACTCTGTAAATACTGTCGGTACGGCAGGGCTAGTCGAAGCCATAAAAAAGTTCGGAAAATCAGACACCAGGATAATATTCGCCTCATCATTTCAGGTCTATTCCGCAAGTGAAGAGAAACATCATGAAGATGAAATCCCTGCGCCTTATTCGACATACGGCCAGTCAAAGAAGTTCGCAGAGGATATAATCAGGAATTCCGGCCACCCCTATGTCATATTTCGCATGTCTAATGTATATGGTGCAGGAGCTATGCCTTTCTATAACAGCGTTGTCGCAACATTCATCAAGCTGATATCAGACGGAAAAGAGATCAGCCTCTTTAATTCAGGAAATGAAAGGAGGGATTTTGTCTATATCGAAGACGTGGTCCTGGCCATGATGTTAGGGATCGAACTGGAACAGGGCATCTACAATCTCTGCACAGGCGACATGGTCTCTATAAAGGAACTTGTCATAATCATCAGCCAAATCTTAGGAAAGAAGGCAAATACAAAAGATATAAAAAGAGATGTCAAAAATATCAATGTAGAAGGCGACTGCTCGAAACTCAAGCTGAGTGGATGGGAGCCCAGATATGATATAAATGAAGGACTCAAAAAATGCATAGAACAATAGAGGTTGAGAAAAAGACTGACGAGAGAGGATGGCTTGCTGAGATCCTGAAAGCAAATTTCCTGAATTCAAAGGAATTCGGGCAGTTCTTTATCACTACGGCCAAGCCAGGAATTTCAAAAGGAAACCATTACCATACCAGAAAACACGAATATTTCTGCGTGATCAGGGGCAAAGCAAAACTTATCCTGCAGGATATTGACCATGAGACAAAAGAAATTAAAAATCACGAAGAGATGGAACTGAACGAAAAGGAACTAAAATGCATAGAGATACTTCCATGGACAAATCATATAATAAAGAACACAGGAACAGATGATATGTGGCTGCTTGCTTATGTTGATGAGCAGTTCAATGCTAATGATCCTGACACACTCAGGTTATGACTTTTTGTCTTCAGATGTTTTAATTGTTCTTTTTCTTGTATTTTTCTAAATAGCCTTCCAGAGTGTCTACAAAAACCTTCCAGGTATGTCTTGACTGACAGAATTGATATCCCTGGCCTGCAAGCTTATCCTGCATCTTCCTGTCGCCCAGAAGCTTTATTGTCCTGTCAATCATTGCCTCATCTGTCTTTTCGAATATCACACCATGGTCAACTCTGGGAACAACTGTCAGGATCCCTCCTAGCTTTCTGCATATCACAGGTTTTTTGCATCCAAGATACTGGAAAAGCTTGATCGGAACAATATCACGCGTCGCATCGACCTCGCGGAAAGGAACGATGCATACAGATGCCAGGTTTATGTAAGAGCAGACATCTGTATATGATACAAAACCAGTGAAGATGACATCTTTTTCTACTCCATGCTTTTTCGCCAGGTTACGAAGCCTTTGGTCTGCTTCACCGCCACCAACCAAAAGAAGCCTTGCATTTGGAACTTTTGACCTTATCTTCCTTAGGCCTTTTATGAATCCTTCTAGCCCCACAAAATCATAGAATGATCCGATATATGTTATGAGCTTATCCTGATCCCTTATGTTGTGCTTCTTTCTCAGCTCTTTTAGGTCAGGATGGCCTGTCTTTTTTGGAAAGAATATATTGTCGTTTACTGCAGAATATAGAGGCAGACGATTCTTTATACCTGTGTACTTTCCCATCTTAGGGGTCAATTCTAGTACATAATCACATCTGCTGTAGACATATCTTTCGAACATCCTGATCATCCAGCTCAAAGGAAACGGATAAGGACGCACATCGTAGAGCGCATCTATCGCACGGAAGAAGACCGGCACCTTGTGCTTTACTGCAAGCATCACTGCCTGCCAGCCGTTTGTCGGAACAGAATAAAGGATGACCGCGTCGAAGCGATTCTTCATAAAAAGCCTCTTTAGGACCTTCCAGTTAGTGTACCACGCTGAAATCCTGGCCAGATAGTCGTTCTGGAAGAGAGCTCCGGGCCTCACGACCCTTACCTTTGAATCAGGAAAGACCCTGTTTCCGCGAAAGACCTCTGTCTTCCAGCGCTTCTTTTCTCCTTCCCCGAAATCCACAACAGTGACGTCATGCCCTCTTATGGACAATGCCTCTGGAATCTCTATGAACTCGTAGATTATCTTTTCTCGATAGTTTACCTCGTGGACCTCTAGTATCTTCATTTTCTATAATTCTTTTAGTATTCTACAATGTTGTCCCTTCTGTCAATAAGCCTGGCCAGGCCAAGAATGAGCTTGAGCACCCTGTCAGAACAATCAGTGTTCATGTAATTCTGCGGAATCTCTGAATCGCTTTTCCTATTCTTTGTGATTGCGTTGATTGCGTTTATCAGAGAGTTACTTTCGACACCACCGAGAATCATCGTGCCAGCATCCATGGCTTCAGGCCTCTCTGAGTTTGTCCTGGTCATGATTCCCGGAAAATTCAGTATAGCTGATTCCTCACTTATTGTGCCTGAATCGCTTATCGTGACAAATGAGTTCTTCTGGAGGCAGACATAGTCGAAGAAACCCAGTGGCTTGTGGATGTTTATCCCCGGGTCCAGCTTCAGGCCTGACTTGTCTATCCTTGCCTTGGTCCTCGGATGCGTGGAAAGTATTATCGGCATCTTAAATTCCCTGCATATCGCATTGAGGGATTTGAAAAGTAGCTTGAACCTTCTTTCGTCGTCGATATTTTCCTCCCTATGAGCAGATGCGACTATGTATTTTTTAGGCTTTAGCTTGAGTGTTTTCATAATCTTTGATTTTTCAATCCTGTCCTTGTTGTCCTTTAATATCTCCCCATAAGGCGAACCTGTGACAAAAATCCTGTTTGATGGCAGACCCTCGCGGATGAGGTTCATCCTGGCATGCTCAGTGTAGCAGAGATTGATGTCTGCTGTGTGGTCGACTATCCTTCTGTTTATCTCCTCCGGGACATTGGGATTGAAGCACCTGTTGCCTGCTTCCATGTGGAATATAGGTACCTTCAGCCGCTTTGCAGAAATTATCGAAAGGGCACTGTTCGTGTCCCCAAGGATGAGGAGCGCGTCAGGATTCTCCTTTATCAGGACCTGTTCACTCTTGGCGATTATGTTTGCGATCTGCTGGCCTACAGTGTCAGCCTTGCATCCAAGAAAATAATCCGGCTTTCGCAGACCAAGGTCGTCGAAAAATACCTGGTTGAGCTCATAGTCGTAGTTCTGCCCAGTATGGACCAGGATAAGATCAGTGTGCTTTTGAAGCCTTTTTATGGTGCTTGAAAGCCTTATTATCTCCGGCCGTGTGCCCAGAATGGCCATGATCTTTAGTTTCTTTGCCATGATGGAGATGATTTGGCTGAGATTTATAAGTTTTATGGACTTTTGGAACAACCCCGGACTTTTGCATTCAAAACAAATAAGAAAATCACTCAATCTCGCGCTTCAACTTTTTTAGAGTAGTTGATACGACACTTACCGGCTTGTATCCTTCTGCCTGCGCTGCATATCTTTTCCTGGGAAGGATCAGCCTTGCCTTGACCTCGTAAATCCTTGCTTTTGAGATGTCGACGTATAGCGCAGGAGGCATCTCCTTCCTTGAGATCTTGTCATATGTCTTCTCGATCAGGTTCCTGGCCTCATAGAAATCCTTCCTGCTGAGATTATGGAAACCGATAAGATTTATGTTTCTTTTAGGAGGTGCTGGCTTTTGCTTCGGCGTTTGCCCGGACTTTTTCTCCTGTTTTTTCTTTTGGGGTTTTGGTCCTGACCTCTGCTCACTGTAGTTGTTGGGCTTTGCCTTGTCAGCTGCATAGACACCCCTTTCATATCTTTTATTGGTCTTTTTCTTGGGAGATGTTTTTGCCATCTTAATCATTTAGTAATGGATGCGGGTTTTATAAATTTTTCTGCAAGGCCAGTATCTCCGATTATATAAATGGATTCTCGCTGCATTTGGAAATAATAACAAC
>CAYMIF010000075.1:0-6802 GCA_964390375.1 uncultured Methanosarcinales archaeon | reverse complement strand
GATAGAACGCCACTAAAAATTACTCTGCGGTTTGCTTCGCAAATCCTCGGGGACGTCTTGCAGACTTTCGCTTCGCTCACCCTCATTTAACAAGGACTCATGTTAAACTCAATAAATTTGAAGCCCTAAAAAATAGAAGGAGGCAATTTCTATCCATAAAACTTATATAAAATCAATATTTAGATACATATATGGTTGTTAATCTATCAGAAAATCAAATATACAAAATTTTAGATATTGCAAGATTTGCGCCTAGTTCGCACAATACACAGCCTTGGAAGTTTACTGTTAGGGAAAATGGAATTGAGGTTTTTCCAGACTTCGAGAAAGCATTAAATATTGTTGACCCAGACCATCGAGAACTTTATATTTCATTAGGTTGCGCTATTGCAAATATCGAAGTGATAGCGAATAATTATGGTTACGAAATACAAGTTAGCTACCCAAAGCATAAAACTGATCCTATAAAAGTTGATTTCAAAAATTCTGAAAAAGAAACAATTAAAATTTCAGAGATAAAAAGTAGGCAAACCGATAGAGGTAAGTACTCTCAAAAACCTCTTCCAGAAGACTTACTAGAACATTTAAAAGCACTATGTAAAGAAGGAATTTATTTAGAATTTCTTTCTGATGATGAAAAGGAAGATATTTCAAAAATGGTTTATGAAGGTGATATGAAGCAATTCGCTAACCCAAAATATAGGAAAGAATTATCTTATTGGATAAAGAAAGGAGTTATGGGAGGTGGAAAAATTTCTAATACAATAGGGGCATTTATAGTCTCAAATTTTAATCCAGGTAAATTAATAGGTAAGAAAGAATCATCTTTGATTAAAGATTCACCAGCATATGCTGTGTTAGGCTCTCATAAAGATAGAATAAAAGATTGGATAAGCATAGGAATCTCATATGAGAGAATAGCCTTATATTTAACTTCTGAAGGTATTTCTAATCATCCGATGAATCAAGGATTGCTAGAACTAAATGACCATAGGGAAAGAATATCAGATATGTGTGAAGAAATTAATAATGCACAATTTGGATTTAGAATAGGTTATGGTGAAAAAAACAAAGACAATATTACTCCTAGGCAGAAATTGGATGAACTTTTAATTTCTTGATATTGATAGAAATTGCCCTTTAAATTCTTATCATTATGTATCGCATTGCTTTTTATATAGACGGACTTCAAATTTACTTTGAATTTTTCCCTTCGGGAACGTTGCACTAAAATTCAATCCCTAACGGAAGAGTTTAACAGCGCAATGTTAAATGCAATCCATCTCCCAAATAGGATCGAAGTTATAGGAAATTTTATATAATCCATCGATCATTAACATAATATGAACTTTACGGCACATAAAAAAAAGATACTAATTTCCTTATTAATCGCATTAGTAGTCACTCTAATCATGTCGTTTCTTACTGCCAAATACGGCTGCTTTTCAAGTACTCCATTATGTGAAACTTGTAAGCCTTGCACAATCAATGATACTGATTGTGAGCCATGCCCTCCTTGCCCGGAATTTAGCAATCCGTGTAATATGTGGAATGGAGAAATCATCATTCCAAATTTAGTAATCTTTGGCAGCATCTCTTTCATAATGAGCTATATTATTTACAGTTTCTTTCAGAAAAGGAAATAAGCCGAAGCCGACTCTTCAGACGCAATCCGACCACACGTCACATGGTCAAAGAGCATTACAGGCCTGGTGTTATTAACTTATTAGTAGATACAAATAGAAAGATTTATAAATGATTGTGATATCCTATGACTAATTTTAACTAAGTTAGACTAAGTCAAAATGGTAAAAGCACTTATAGAGCTATCCGATGAGACGAACAAGGCCATGAACCTTATCAAGGCAAAGCATGGATTTCGCGACAAGGGACAGGTCATCGAATATATCGTGAACGCATTCAGGGATGAATCAGAGATACCCAGACTCAGCTATATCTCAGAAAAGGATCCCTGGATGCTTGCAGAAGACATACCAGACATCGATTTCTATTTCTCGCAGATATGGCTCAGCAGCTTTGTGAACGAACTTGAAAAGACTGCAGGAATCGCGTACAAGAAGATCGCCGGAGTGTACAAAGGATACAACCTGAAATTCTTCTACGGAAAGGAAGATGCGAAGAAAGTCGCTGAGCATGTGGTCGACAGGTTTGTCAATGAGCCAGGATTCGCAAAGAAAGTCAACGAGGAGATCATACGATCAGCAGATGCACTGCGGGCTGATGCTGAGAAGATTCCACTCAAGGACTTGGATAAGCTATCCAATGAAGAGATCTGGTCAATAATTCTTCGCCAGGACCTTCTCCATACTGAATACTATGAATGGGGATGGATCCCTAACGCGTCAGACATGTTCCACGATGTGTTCTCGAGCGTGCTTAAAAAGCACCTCAGCGATATAGGGATAAGCGAAAAAGACAGCAATGAATATTTTATCATCCTGACATCTCCGAGCGAGAAGTCAATCATACAGATCGAACAGGAGGAATTCCTAAGCCTGGCACTTAAGATCAAGAAAGACAACTATCACCGCAACCTCTTCATCGAACTTTACAGAAATTTCTCTGAGATAGACAATGCGAAATTCGGCTACAAGACACATACCAAAGAATATGAAGAGATGCTTGAGAAAAAGTCTGCAGAACTTCTTGGTTTCATAAAACCAGAGATCCAAAAGATGATCAGGGCGCACTACAGGAAATATTTCTATGTAAACCACATGTGGGTCGGAAAAGAATACACACTCGAACATTACCTAAAAGAGCTGGTCAAGCTCATAGGCAGGCATTCAGACATTGAGGCCATGCTTGCGGACATCAAAAAAGACTTTCAGAAGATGGTGTCTGACAAGGAGAAGACAAAGAAGAAAGTCATGCTGGACAGCAGATGGGAGGACCTGTTCGATGAGTTCGGAAAATTCATGCTCACCAAGATGTACAGGAGATATGCTCAGATATTTGCGATGTACAAGATGGAGTTCATATTAAAGGATGTCGCGAGAAGAACCAAACTGACTCTGAAACAGGCAAGGTTCATGTTGCCCAGAGAAATCAGAAAAGCACTGCTGGAAGGGTATGTGGACCGGCAGGAACTGGAAGAGAGGTCTGAATTCTGCATCTATTATGCTGAAAAGGACAAGGACGTGGTAATCACAGGCCAAACTGCCAAGAGAATTGCAGACGAGATAATGAAAGAGGATATCGGAAAGGTCAGCGAGATCAAGGGACAGGTGGCGTGCCTGGGCAAGGCCAAAGGACATGTGAAGATAATAATCAGGCCGGATGACATGGCAAAGATGAAGAAAGGAGATATCCTTGTCTCTATTGCTACTGACCCGGACATTGTTCCGGCGATGAAGAAGGCTGCAGCAATCGTGACAGAACAGGGAGGAGTGACCAGCCATGCAGCCATCGTCTCACGAGAGCTCGGGACACCATGCGTGATCGGGACGAAGATCGCGACCAGGGTCTTCCACGACGGAGACACCGTGGAAGTGGATGCGGAGAAGGGGATCGTTAAGCGGATTTAAATCTGAATAGAACATGACTTAGATCCTGGATCCTGTTGCCCCTGATCAATATCCCTTCTTTTCTGAGGAGAGCCTTCTTTTTGTCTGAATTCATCTCGCCTGCATAACCACCTAGGCTTCCGTCTGATGCGACAACCCTGTGGCAAGGAGTTTTGGGTGCGTCAGGGTTGGCCCTCAGGGCTCTTCCTACTGCACGGTATGCCATTGAGTTCAGACTATGGGCAATCTCCTTGTAGGTCGTGACCTTCCCTCTTGGGATCTTCCTGCACTCGGCCCAGACTTTCTCTGCAAATTTCATGCATATAAGGAATGCAAGCAGATTATTAAAATTTTACTGGTTCGAAAAATTAATAAATATCTTAGTCTGAACAATCCTTAATGGCAAAAGAACACATCTCAGCGAAAATAACAGATACGATCGTGAAGAATTTTGATTCGTTTGTTGACAGCACGCTAAAAGAACTTGAATCAGACGGGCACATATCAAAGAAAGACCTCCAGAACATGATGAAGGACGGGCGCATCATCCTTGAACTTGATGATCGATACATGCTGATCACTATCAGCGACAACAAGAAGAAGAGAGAACGAGAGATGAATTTTCAGATGATCTGCAAGATGAAGTAAGAGCTAATTCTTATCTTTGAATGAATCAAAAAAATTATCTTGTCACATTGTAGCTCTCGACCTTCTCAAGCAGGGCCTTTGCTTTTTCGTCATTCCTGAAATGCTCCCTTACTGGCTCCAGGAACCTGTCGATGTATGTTGCGACAGCAAGCTTTAGGTCCTGAGGATGCAGCTGCTTTTTCATGAAATCGTCCTCGAGATCTTCATAGCTCGTGTATTCAAGATTGCCTCCCCATTTCTCAGGGCGCTCGATTATGAACTTTTCAGCCAACTCGAACACAATGTACCTGCAGTACTCCAATACGGGATTGTCCTGGACCTCTCCTTCCGGACAATAGGCCTTCCTGAATTTTCGCGTGATCTCCTCTTTTGTGTCTGTCATGAATATAGCTGAATCTGGGTTGGACTTGGACATCTTCTTTGCTATCGCTGCATCTGCTCCAGTCAGGTCTGTGTCCTGGGGCTTTGTCAGGCCCATGAGCATATGATGATGGACAGCGATGGGTTTCTTCCTCCCGAACTTTGGCGCAATCTCCCTTGCGAGCATGTTGACCTTGCGCTGGTCCATCCCGAGCTGGCAGATGTCGACGTCAAGCTTGAATATGTCTGCTGCCTGCATGCAGGGATAGAATATCTGGGCTGCTGATAGCTTTGAATCCTCGCTTCGGCCCATTATCTGGGCGCATCTTGTTATCCTCGTGACAGTGTTTAGTGTCCCGATCCTGATGACCGACAGCCAGTAATCCTGGTCCATGAGCTCTGATGCCCAGATGAACTCGACGTTTTCCAGGTCCATTCCGCAGGCCTTCCAGACCTCTATGAAATATTTTCCGACTGTCTGGATCTTCTCCAGGTCGCCGCCCATCTTGTTGTTCATCAGAGCGAACCAGTCTGCTACCCAGAACTTGAATCTTACACCGGCTTTGGTGAGCTTGTTTACGTTTATTGCCCGAAGAAGACCCTGGGCGATGTGAATCCTGCCTGAGGGCTCGAAGCCGTCGTATGCTGTGGGGTTGTCCTTGTCTTTTAGAAGCTGGACCAGTTCCTGCTCGTCGATTATCTCCTCACCGACCTGCTTTATGAGATTTAGACTTTGCTGAAGTTCCATTTTCTGAAGAGAAGGAAATGAGAGGGTTATAAAAATGTTTTGTGTAACCATCAAGAAAAATATGCGGCGAGCGGTACGCGAACAGCCGTCACGCCGGCTGGCGGGCGCATCAAGTACAGCATTCACTCCGTGAAGCTGTACGAATAAGAAATAATATGCGGCGATCGGGACTCGAACCCGAATTACCACCGACCTACAGCATCTTTGATGCTTTGGCAGGGTAGTGTCCTACCATTAGACTATCGCCGCATAATTATGGGCCCAGCCGGACTTTCGGAGCAGGTGTTTTTCTCATGCTGCCACTCGAACCGGCGATCAACGCCTTTCTTTGCATCGAAATGCATGTAAGGGCGCTGTCATAGCCACTAGACCATGGGCCCACAGAACTTATAAAACGGATTTTTGGGGGTTTTATATATTTTTCTGTTATTTATCGGCATTAGGGCTATTATGAAATCCTATCCTACCTGCGCTTTTGGGAATGAATTCCCAAACCGGTGAGCAAAGCTCACAGTTTACGCCGCAGAGCAGCGAGGTTGGGCATAAAGCCCAACTAAAAATATTCACTAATGGTTATATATTCCGCCTGGCCCTACGCTCTGGCCCGCAGACCAGCCATGTAGGGCGTGCGCCAACCATAAATGGTTGGCTTAGCCCAACTGAGAATATTGCCTAAAGAGATATATTCTCATGGCACAGACGGCTAGGATTTCATAATAGCCGTGGGATCGACCGCACTGAAAACATCCTCGCTGCAGGATTTGATAGCGCCCGTCCCAAAGGTTACGGCCTTTGGCCCCAACATCAAGTGAGGCTTAAAAACCCACTGGATAACCTGAAATTTGAAAGTATTATATACTGTCACTCGGCCGATTCCCGGCTGCCTAAGAAAATATATAAGAATCGGTACCTGGCAATAACTAAAGTTCACATTAGCCTCATTCGCATTAACCAGACCCTGGCACCATCAAATCCAATGAATTGGATGTTTTGAATACAGCCGTGGCAGCAGGAGGTTTGTCTAGCTTTTCAGAAAATCCTTTATGCTTAGTTCAGAAAGAGATTTGCCAGGGAGGTTCTTTTTTACATCTAAAAGTTCTATTCCCAATATTTTTCCCTCATCATCGTAATCAATGATAACTGAATCATCTACCTTGTGATTTTTGGAAAAAACTCCTTCTATGAATTTTATGTACAAAGCATCTGCATCCTTGTCATAGCTTATCTCCATTTTCAGACCCAATATACTGTTATAACTTTTAAATTTTTATCTTTTTGGCAGCAAACCTCGATCGATTTTTTATCAATCCTTTTCAAAAAAAACAATTTGAAATTTCTTTTGAATATATGATCTGGTGAATTGATAGCTGAAATCACTTTCTCATAGCTGATTCCTCTTTTCATCATTCTAGCTTTTGCATGCCGGGTAAATAAAACAACCATAGACAAGAAAACAATAAAAAGTAAATGACCTACTCCCCAACCTAAAGGTTGAGGTATCTCATGCGACAGCATGATG
>CAYMIF010000074.1:0-7071 GCA_964390375.1 uncultured Methanosarcinales archaeon | reverse complement strand
TGAGAATATTGCCTAAAGATATATATTCTCATGGCACAGACGGCTAGGATTTCATTATAGCCTTGCGGGTGGAAATATTTTTATAATGGATGCATTCTCTAGTTTTTTATGGAAAAGAGATCTTTGGGCAGGTAGATCAGTCCGGCCAGATCGCGGCACTCGCACTGCCGAGGCCCCGGGTTCAAATCCCGGCCTGTCCAGCCCTATTTTTTCAGCAACCAGTACTGCTCATCCAAAGCCTGATTGCCCTGAGTACGGTCTCGATGTGAAGACTGCCTGTCTTCCATGAACCAATGCTTGCCAAGAGCTCAGAATCATCAATGCAGCCATCGCAGTCCAGGTCAATCTCATTTTCACACTGAAAAGGTGCACTGGAAAAGCTTAGGTTTATGTTGTCTGCAATAAAATAATTTCCTGAACCACCGGATATCACTATGAATCCTACCTTTCCTGAATCAACATGGGGATCCTGATCAATGAAAGTCCTTTCTGATTCTCCTGTCCTGGCTGTTATCTCCAAGCCCTGCTCTGAGTTGACTGTTATCTTGTAGTCCTTGTTGTCTCCTCCCCAGCTGAGAGCTATTCCGTCTCCTGTACCTGTTATGGTCTGGGTCTGGCCTTCTTCGACCTTGCGAAGATTGCTGTCGCGAAGACTGAGCCAGTAATGGTTGTCCTGGTCCAGATAATTCAGGACTATTCCGGAATTGGTGTACTTGTCGCCTGCAGTAAGGGATAATTCATAGTCAGTCCAGGAATCTCCCTTCTTCGTAATTATCAGCTTGTCCTGGCCAGCTGAATCAGGACCAGTTATCTTGAGCATCCTGCTCGAATAACCCCAATGTGTCGATGTGGAGATATAGCCTGAACCAGATACGTCCACAAAACCTATCCCGCCTGGTGCAGGATTGGAGTAGTTATTGTCAAACATCAACTCAAAGTCCTCATAGAACTCAAAGGAGGGGTCGCAGTCATCCCCTATCAGGTCATAATCAGAATCCTCCTGCCCAGGATTCACATCCAGCACACAGTTGTCTATGCAATCATTCACGCCATCAGAATCTGAATCCGCGTAATAATCATCATGGAATGTTCTGTCGCAGTCATTGTCTATCCCGTCACAAAATTCCTCTGCCTGAGGATGGATGCAGATCGCGCATCGGTATGTCTTTTTTGTGCAGCCAGAAACTTCATCAGGACATATGATGAACCTAGGATCATCTGAGGCGTCATCATCGCAATCCCCTCCTGAACACATACCCCTGTCATAGCCGTCTCCGTCAAGATCCACCTCACAGATCCCTCCGCAGTCTACGCCTTCCTCGTCATCGTCCTTTATGCCATTGGAGCATGTCACAAGCCTGTACATGTCCCAAAGTGTCTCTCCGAAGGAATTTTGATAACCTCCTGAATCCTTGTTGAGGCCGTGATGCTGCGGATACCTTCCTATGCCGTCTGAGGGATTATGGTCCAGTATGCATCCGCCTGGGTTGTCTGGGTCTGGACCGTATCTTACCCTGTAGTCCTGATCGAACAGGGCAGCATAATCGCAGGTTCCATCTCCACAGACAGATGGATCAGCAGCTGTGCAGGACATGCCGTCATTGGAACCACCATCACATACTCCGGTGACTGGTGCACATGGATCAGGCTGGGCCCAGGCACCGTGATAGACCCTCCTGTTGACATAGTCGAAGAACTCATCATCATCCCAGACCTCCTTGAGCTCAGGCATCATGTACATGGCGATGGCCTCTGCCTTATATGGCTTGAAAAGACAGCAGTTATCATAGGTGCATCCTACACAACAGCCGCCGTCAATCCAGCCATAAGGATCCATGTCTGTCTTAGAGCCAGGAGTGCCGTCACAACCATAGACTAACTTCTTCCAGTATTGGTCCACATTCGGGCCGGTCTGGGCAAATAGGGCCAGATCTGCGTTCGCACCTGTCTTTATTGTTATGCCCTCATCAAACGTATCTTGGTCATCAGATATTGCGTTCATGGTGTCTGTGTCATCAAGCATGACTGCTGCGAAGACTACCGGAAGCTTGCGGCCTACAGAATGGCCTCCGTTGGACAGCCATTTCGTGCCTATCTTGTACATCCCTATATAATCTATTCCCATCTGGACCGTGTTTATCAGAAGAGGCATCTTCTGCTCAATGGTGTCGTTCAGAAGAAGACGCAATATAGCTGTGGAATACACATTGGATATAGATGAACCGTAATCCGGCATATTCTCATCAGGGTGCAGCATGCGTGTCGACCAGCCAGAGACATGGTCAAGCTGCACCCTTCGTATCGATCCTGCTGTGCTGTCTATAGAAGGAACAGATCCTGGAGGACCAAAGGAAGGAAGCAGATCGGTCTGAAGGTCATCAAGATAATAGAATTGCTTCTCATCTGTGGCATAGGCTGGCCGAAACATCTCTTTCCCATCATCAGGCGGAACCTCTTTTAGGACAGTGAGCACAGCAGCGGTCCTGACAGCCGGCCTAAGATCTCCGTTCGGGCAATATGCACCTTCGTCGTCACAGTCGATGAAGCTTTTAGCCTTGACAACAGAACTTTTCGGCTGAACAGTATATGGCAGGGATGGTACTCGGGCTGCAGAGAATCCTCCTGCCCGGGAATCCAGGCCCTGCTGGTTGGGGCTCATGGGACTTACCTCCCAGCCATGTATGGTTCCTGTGAAGTCAGGCGTGATCCTGGTTATCGTGACCGGCCCGACAACCCAATAATCATCGTTCGCAAACCTGCCGTATTCATGCTCGTCTTCAAAATACCAGGTTATGCCGTACTGGGTTATGCTGTCTGTTGTCTCTGCCAGGCATATCTGAGAAAGGATGAAGAGCAAAAGAACGCGGAGGGAGATTGAAATCATCCTTTTTTTGATGCTTATTGTCATCGGAAATCCTCTTTTTATTGAATCATAGAATAAGAGGTATTTAAAGGTTTAGTTGAACTAAAGGCTAAAGGATGAAAAATGATTTATTTGAATTATTGAATCATATGCGAAACTTCTTGGCATAATGGCGCTCGATGTACTTGACCACGTTGTCTATCTCCTGCTCTTTTCTCTCCAGCTCCTTTTCCTTTTCCTTTAGACTCCTGGAAAGGGTGTCGAGATATGACCTCTCGGTCTCTATCTGCGAGAAGTCTGATTTTATCCTATTCTCTTTCTCCTGTAACTCCTCAGATTTTTTTTTCAGAAATGATCTTATTGTCTCAAGCTCATTTATCTGCTTGTCGAAATCCCTCTTCTCTTTGTCGTATCTGCGAAGACTGTTTCTTAGATGAAGCTGCTTTTGTTCAGCTTCCACCTTCAGCCTCTCATAATGCTTCAGTTTCTGGACCTGGCCGTGGACATCCCTAGACATAGCCTTTAGCTCCTGCTCCTTTCTTTCGAGCGCATCGATGTTCTGGGATTTCCTGTTGGAATACAGGCTCTTTATTATCTGAATCGCGGACCTTCTCCTGTTGTTCCTGGTGCTGTGGTAATCCCTGCTCAGAATGAAGCGCTCGTTTATGGACATGTTGGTGCATATCATGCCCTCTTCCTCGAGAGTGTCGCACCAATGGCTGACAATGTTCCTGTGAACACTAAGAATCGCAGATGCCTGGCTCAGAGAGATTTCATGCCTCTGGTTGACAAGATCAAGAAGCTTGTCAACTCCGGTCTTTATGTGCCTTGTTTCTCCCACACCCATGAAAATTGGATATTATAAATTCTATTTAAATCTTTTGTTGTTATAGTCAGTGAAATCAGCCATCAACAAAACCGGCTAATATGAAATCCTATCCTACTTCACCGATGTTTCACATCGGTTTCGCCTGGCCACGAGAATATTTACTAATGTAAATATTCTCTCTCATGGCACAGACGGCTAGGATTTCATATTAGCCAACAAAACCTAAAAATTTTATAATCCTCCTACCTGATATATTGAGCATGGACCAAATTTTCCCATTATAAGAAAATGAAAGAGAAGATTCTTTGGTTGCTGAAAAAATTTTTCTGGAAAACCCCTAGTAAGATTTATTAATATCAACAGCCTTTCGAACCTTATAATGATCAAAGCAGTCATATTTGATGTCGACAATACACTCATAGATTTTCTTAGGATGAAACGCATCAGCTGCGAGGAGGCAGTGAATGCGATGATCGATGCAGGACTTGAGATTGAAAAAGAAGAAGGCCTGAAGATAATATATGATATATACAGAAAAGAAGGGATGGAGGACAAGCATATATTCCAGAAATTCCTGCGCAGGGTGGCCGGCAAGGTCGATTACAGGATGCTCTCATATGCAATAATCGCATATCGGCAGGTGCGGGGTGGATTTCTTAAGCCTTATCCAGGAACAAAGAGAACCCTGATTCGGTTAAAGGAGATGGGGATGAAACTGGCTGTGGTCACAGATGCGCCTAAGCTGAAAGCCTGGATCAGACTGGCATCGATGAAACTTGATGATTTCTTTGATGTCATAATCGCGCTGGAGGATACTGGTCGGCTTAAGCCTTCAAAGATGCCTTTTCGGGCAGCCTTAAGAAAACTGCGCCTGAAGCCTGAAGAATGCATGATGGTGGGCGACTTTCCTGCACGCGACATAAGAGGAGCGAAGAAGATGGGGATGAAGACCGCACTTGCCAAATACGGATATTCTCTTGATAAGCCAAGCAGGATTATGCCAGATCATGAGATAGAGGACATCACCGAACTTGCCGACGTTGTGAAGAAACTGAACAAGAACCAGGAGCAAAAGGCGGGAGTACATAGGTAATATAATAACATTTATGCCCATTTATAAGTAAATAAAATCCTAAAAATGAAATCATTTTTCACTAAAAAATAGACATTATAATCCCAGTATAGTCATTTGTGATACTGTCTGAGCACTTAAAATATAATTGATTCACCGTCTATAACTTAATTCATTTATATACATGTTATAATAAGAAATATATTTTATAGTATAGCAATGCTTAAATACCACAAATTTCAGAATAAGGTCTAATTGTTGGGGCGTGAAGACAATGGTAAACGGTCCTGTCTAGTCTGACAGAAGACTGGTTCTTACCATGAAAACAGCACCCGATAGATGGTGTTGTCTCGCAGCATCCGACTCTCAAACAAAATGGCAAAAAAACAAAAGAAGAAAATAATTAGGCTTTCGACAAAGCTTATCAATGACACAGTCACAGAGGCAGTCGGCGAAGATGCAATTCCTGTGATTGAGTTTCTTCGCAACAAAAAGAACATCTCGGAATTCATAATCGCAGAAAAAACAAACATAGAGATACATATGGTCAGAAACATACTTTACAGACTACAGAGATTCAACCTGGCGACATACAAGAGAAAGAAGGATTCCAAGAAAGGGTATTACATCAGCTACTGGACCTTCAACCCAAAGAGGGTCAAAGACCTGATCGGAGAGCTTCAGAACCAGAAGCTTACAAATCTTCGGGAAAGACTGGAGCGCGAAGAGCGCAACATCAACGGCTTTTTCCTGTGCCCAAACACCTGCGTCAGACTGGACTTTGACAGAAGCGTTGAGCTTGATTTCAAATGTCCTGAATGCGGTAACCTTCTTGTACAGCAGGACAACAGCAAGACAATAGACAATATCAAGGAAAAGATCAAGGAACTTGAAGGCGCGATGGCCTGAATGTTCTTTTTAGGTTTTTCTTATTTTTTCTTATGATTGAGAATGGATAATTGCGAAAACTTAGGAAGGAACAACGAGAACTGCCCATGCAGCTATACTAGCTGTTCCCGGCACGGGATATGCTGCGACTGCGTTGCCTATCATCGTGACTGCGGAGACCTTCCTGCATGCCTCAAGGGCAACAGATGAATCAGTCCAGATGTATCTCAACTATATCTCCATGCTTCAGATGATGGCCTAACCCCTTTCTCTGGCCAGGGAACTTGGCTGACTTTCCCCAGACTCTTGCATACCTGAACTTATCTGAGAAATCACGATGGAGCTTGTTGCACATATCTTCGACTGTGCCAGGTGCTTTCATTATAAGCGGAACATCCATGTCTGCCTTCTTGCCTTTTTCCTTGCAAAATATTGGCATGAAAGACAGGCTGTTGTAGATCGCTTCCTTGAGTTCCTCGAGGCCTCTACCTGTCTCGCAGGAAAGCACAACGTCTGCGCCGGTCTTCTTTTTTACCTGCTGGACAGTTTCCTCATCCACAAGGTCTGCCTTAGTTATCACAGTGATTCCTGGTATGTACCTTTTTGAGGTCTCGATTATGTCTATCAAGTCATCTGCATCAATGTCTGTTCTTATCAACACATCTGCATTCTGTATGCGAAACTCCTTTAGAATACGCTCTATGGTCTGTTTTGAGATCTTGCTGAGCCGGACTGTTGTTCCTATAGAAATGCCTCCCTTAGCAGTCTTTTTTATCTTCACGTCAGGCTTGGTCTTGTTGACCCTGATGCCTGTATCATAAACCTCCTTTTTTATGACCTTGAGATGCTCGGGATGCATGATGTCCACGACATATATGCAAAGGTCTGCACTTCTTGAAACGGATAAGACCTCTTTTCCGCGGCCTCTTCCAGAGGATGCTCCAAGGACTATTCCTGGCACATCGAGTATCTGTATCTTGGCATGCTTGTAATCCAGGGTCCCAGGAATGCAGTCAAGGGTGGTGAACTCATATGCCCCGATCTCAGAATCTGCATCAGTTATGGCATTGAGAAGAGTGGATTTTCCGACAGAAGGATAGCCGATCAGGATCGCTGTTGCATCGCCTGAGCGGCTGACTGTGTAGCCCTCACGCTTTCCTCCGCCCTTGCTTCGCTGTACGTCCTTTTCCTTGAGCCTTGCTATCTTTGCCTTGAGAAGACCAATTGCTGATTCTGTGCGCTTGTTGTACTTGGTCTTTTTCAGCTCGTCTTCCAGCTCCCTGATCCTCTGGTTGTAACCTGCCATAAATAACGAAAAGTAAGCGGTTATATTTAAAAATTGTTCATTGTATGGCTATTATGAGATCCTATACTACCAATCCTCACACGACTGTCGTCGTGAACCGTTGAGCAAGCTCA
>CAYMIF010000073.1:0-7403 GCA_964390375.1 uncultured Methanosarcinales archaeon | reverse complement strand
GATACATGGATTTTTCTCTTAATTTAGAAGTGGTTAATTCTCATCGGAGATACTGCTATATGCATAAAATAGGGCATTTTTCAAAAAAATTTTTATAGAACCTTCGAATCATCATGCTATCATGGCAATCGTTCACTATTCTACTGAACTGGACAATTCATTCATGAATACCATCTCTGCAGCGATAAAAGAGAGATTCGCAGACTGCAAAAAGATTGCTGTCAAGCTGCATTTCGGTGAGCCAGACAACAAGAACTCTTTTGAGCCGCATCATATACAGCCATTCACCGACCTTCTCCAGGGATTGGGTATTGATTATTTCCTGTACGATTCTTCTGTCAACTATCCTGGCCTCAGGTCCAACCCAAAGACGCATAAGAAAGCAGCGATATCAAAAGGCTATGACAAGCTGGGAGAGATCCGTACAAACGATGAGTTTAAGATATCAAAAGGAGAGAACATGGATTATCAGGTATGCAAAGAGCTTGTGGATGCTGATGGAGTGCTGGTTATAAACCATTTCAAGGGCCATTGCTGCTGTGGATTCGGCGGAGCTGTGAAGAATCTGGGAATGGGCGCCCTCACACCTAAATCAAAAGGAGACATCCACACAGGAGGAGAGCCGGTATTCACTGGAGAGTGCAGCCAATGTGGCATGTGCGCTAATAGCTGTCCGATTGGAGGGATAATAATCAGCGACAGGCCTAACTTCAATAAGTGCTTCGGATGCTCCAACTGCACCACGGTCTGCCCTGATAATCTTATCAAACCGAAGCTCAAGTCATTTGACGAGCTTTTGGCTGATGGTGCTGCAGCAGCACAGAGGATGTTCTGTAAACAGCTGTATATAACCCAGATGATCAACATATCAAGATTGTGCGACTGCACGAGGGGAAATCCAGGAGAGAAGGTCGCAGATGATGCAGGCTATCTTATGAGTGAAGACCCATGCTCGATAGACAATGCAGCAAGAGACATAATAGTCCAAAGACAGGGTGATGATGTCTTTTTGAAAGCCAACAAGAAGACTGGTCTGGAGCATCTGAATTGGGCAGAGAAGTTCGGCATGGGAGAGATGGATTATCAGCTGATTAGATGATCACTGCCAAAAAATTCTGAAAGTATTCTCTTGGCACAGACGCATAGGATCCTATAACAGTTGAATCAAGAGGCTGCATTGAAAACCTCTCCGCAGCAGGATTAGACAGTGCCTGGCAGCTCCTTCAGCCGATTCCCCGCTACCTTAAAGAACAGATAGGAATCGGTACCTGGCAAGAACCAAAGTTCACATTAGCCTCTGTCGCATTAATCAGACCCTGGCACTATCAAATCCAATGAATTGGATGCTTTCAATGCGGCCAATCAAGAGGGCTTAGTAAAGTTTGTGGTGCTAATTATTCCAGATTCGAGCCGTCGAATCCGCAATCCCCAGAACTCACCAATAAACTAGGGCCAAACGCCCATAAAAATCAGATTAGATATTGATTCGAAGCGGTGAGTTCTGGTCATCTGGGCCATCTGCTACGGCTGATTTTTTTGCTGTGCATATTCTTGCAAGATGGCAGTGGCTCTGCAGCAAAATCGTGACATGACGTGCAAGCGATCGTATGGCTTCGCAAATCCTTTTTGCCCTAGAAGATGGTTAGCACCTTGATCCTGACTAAGCCAATCAAGAGTAAGATTTATATATCATTAAATCAAGGGAATTCTAAAGAGTAATATAGAATAAAAGAGAGTCCAAATTGTTCAACAAGAGATCAGAGATGGGCATCGGTGTTTTGCTTGTATTCATAGCCATTCTTCTTGTCTCTGCTGTCGCTGCAGGTGTCCTGATAAGCACAGGCTCAAGTCTACAGGAAAAAGGCCTCTCGACAGGTTCTCAGACCAAGGAAAGAATATCCACAAACGTCCGTGTTATGGAGATATCCGGCAGGAACGGAATTGATGGTGACCTCGAGACAATAGAATCATTGTATAAGCTTGCCGCCGGATCTGACCCGATCAGACTGGACGAGATGGTCTATCTTGAATCCACAGACAATTCCTCAAACATAATGAAATGGAAAAAGAACGGATACTGCATAAATGATGTATTCAATGGATATTTTACAGCATCTACAGAAGATTCTGATTTTTTGAAGTCTGAGTTCAGGGACTCTATAAATCCTCTTTTCGACTTCTCATCAACCCAGACAAGCGAGATGATGATCGGAAAGATTGCTGTGGCCATAGTATATATAGAGAGCGACGGCTCAACTGACACAAATGAGGAGAACTGGACAGAGACAGAAAAGGACTACATGTACGACTATGTCAAGGAAGGCCTAAACTGGTGGCACAAGGTAGAGCCAAGGGCGCATATGAGGTTCAGCCTAGAGGAATACCATGTCACGACATCATACGAACCGATAAGAAGAGACACTGCACTTTCGAACCAGACACTATGGGTCAGCGAAGCACTTGACCAGATAGGTGCTGAGGAAGGAGCAAGTATTCTGTCGAGGGCCAGGTCTTTTAACGAAAAACTGAGAAAAAGGCTTAATGCGCATTGGGGATTCATCCTTTTTGCTGTTGACTCTAGTCATTTCGGACCATGTTTTCCTGACGGCACAGCAGGCATAGCATGGATCAATGGGCCTTTTACATTAGTGGCAAGCGACTGCTACGGAACCCTGGAAGGAGGTCTGGTAGCTCATGAAGTAGGACACATCTTTGGTGCATACGACCAATACAGAAGCTCAGGATGCGCCTGCTCAGACCGCAGCGGTTATTACGAAGTCAGGACAGAGAATTGCAATGCCATAGGAGGCTGTCTGACAAATGAGACATCTATCATGGGAAATTTCGGAAGTATATCAGAAGCCTGGTCAGAACATGCAGTTGATATGCATGCAAGAGCACAGATGGGCCTAATCGACACAAACAACAACAATATAATGGACCCGATAGATCAGCTCTACAAGACCACAAAGACAAATATAGTAATCAACGATGATGTGGTCTACAATGAATCCCTAAACGATTTTGAATATAATTATAATGACATCAATACAATAGGATTTTTTGTCACAGAATACTCAAACAAGGGAGGTGGCTCTGTGAGCGGTGCGCTAACCAGGGGAGACGTCCTGAAGGTCTGCCATGAGCTCGCAAGGCCAGTAACAGGAACAGACCACCTGAAAATTTCAGTCCTGCCAAAAAACGGCCAGGAGCATGCCTCTGATTTCATAGTCACAGACGTCATAAACAAGGACAGGACATACCTGTATCCTTAAGTGTGGAGGAAAATTATGGAAAATAAGCTTTTGCTGATACTGTTTATTATAATAATTCTTACAGCCAGCTGCAGCTCAGAAAAACAGCCAGATACATCAGGAGACTACACAAAACTTGAGGATATTGATGGATTTCGCTGCGCTGACGGAAGGCTTGTGACTGATGGCAGATATTGCAATGACATCAAGATAGAACCAGAGATATCGATAGACACCAAGAACACTGATAGAAGGATAGAATCAGAGAAGATCAAGGTCTATAAATCAAGTTCAGGTATTGATACAGGAAACAGCGCAACTGAAGCCTTTGAAGGATATGCAATGAGAAGCGGATTCGACTACAAGGTCATCTCATCAGAAAAGATTGAGGAAAAGGATGGCGTGGTATATTACAGGGTAAGATACGAGCATGATGAGAAGTCCGGAGGCCGAAGAAACGCAATCATTGACAGCGAAGGAAACATCTATCAGGAAGTAGGGCTTCCCTAGAACGAACATCATGATTTGACCGGTTCAAAAATCTAAAAGGCTCTTGTTCTTGCCTTTTTTCTGCATCAGCACGTCTTCTTTGAAAACACCAAGCATCTTCCCGATAGCAGAAGCGTTTCTCACGGCTTTCGCCTGGTAATGGTTATTCATAAAGACATAGGTCTTCTTGAGTTTTCCTGCACTCTCCTTGATCTTTGACACCCACTCCGAAAGCTCGTCTTCAGAATACAGGTAGTCATATCTCATGTAGGCCTGCTCAGAGTTCCACCAATGAGCAGCATTTCGGCCATGGAACCTGAAATAGCCAATATCTGTTGTGGCGATATTTGTCTGCGGAAGAAGTTTCGGAAGCTTGGGCTCATCAACATTGACAAAACCGATATCCAATTCAGTCAGAAAATCCACAACATTGTCGCGCAGCCATTCTGAATTGCGAAATTCTGCGTGCAGAGGGAAAGGAACGCATTCCCGCAGCTTCTCAAGATGTTTTAGGCTATCTTCATTATATTTGAAAAAATAAGGAAACTGAAGCAGTATCGTCCCGAGCATCTTCTTCTTGCAAATAGGCATCAGCCTTTCACAGAATACTGAACATGCATTCCCGAAGCTGTCCCGCTCATGGGTGAACTCCTTAGGTGCCTTGAAAACGAAATCATAGCCTTCCTTTGCAACAGAAAGAAGATGGTTGATGAGCTTCTCGTCCGGAATCTTATAATAGCTCGTGTTGATCTCCACAGTCCTGAAATATCTTGCATAATAGGAAAACATCATGTTCTGCCTGATATTTTTAGGATAGAAACGTTCTTTCCAGTCAGGATAGCTGTATCCTGATGTCCCTATCAAGATTTTTTCCTCATTCCCCATTTCTGGCTTAGGTAACCGGGCCGGATTAAAAAAACTTGTGGAACAATATAAAAAAAGAAAAAGAGAATCTAGTACTTGGGGTATTGATAATTATAGCTGTAATCCACCACACAATAAGGATCGCTGTACCTGCAGCCTTCATCTGCTTCGCATGCATCTTCATCCAGCGAGAGCTTGAGACAGTCAAAAGAGCTGCTGGTCCCATAAGTGCTGTTCGATATATAGAACGTATCGGTTGCACATTCATCGCCCATACAAAGTTCATAAGTCCAGTAGTTGTAGCCAATTTTGCTGTCATCTGCAGAAAGCCCGTGCTCGACCATGATCCTGTGCAGCTCAGCAGCTTCCAGGTCAATAGTTCCAAGATCTATCGAGTTTACCAGGCTTTCATCATCTAATTCGTCTGAATACCAGCCTTGGTCATAGAACTTAAGCTCGGCAGGACCCTCGTAAGGCTGATATGGCCTTACGAACAACAGCAGTTCATCCTTATCATTAGCGCTTTTCTCTATTGAAAACAGCACAGGCAGGTCGAACTCTGAATCATCTATGCCCTGCTCAAAACGCTTTGCTACGGTTGTTGCGAAATCATCGTATGTATCATCAAGAAGTTCTGAGCCAGATTTGCTCATGACTTTAGAATAAAGCTCATGACCGGTTGCTTCATCAAGGCACATGATAATCCTGGCCTGTGAAGGGAAAGGAGTCTGGCTTCTTATCTGATCCAGATCAGGTTCATCATCCCCATCATAGCCAGCGATCATTAGTGCAGCAAAATCAGCTACCTCAAGCTCAAATTCCTGACATTTACGATCAAGTACATTCTTTTCTCCGACATAATCGACTGTATAGTCTTCATAATCATTGAAATTCTCTGCATATTTATTTGCGAGAATCGAGATCATCAACGGAACCGCTTCATCCTGGACAGTATCTTCTGTCTGGCAATCCCAATCATCTGAACCGTAGCCAGACGGATCGCCTTTCTGGCACATGACATATTTATCACCTATCCTGTTGATTGAAACAGAAGCAAGCTCTGCTGCACGCATCTCCATCATCATCTTCTCTTTGCCCTTCTTCTTGAATATTCCTATGTTGAGCTTTATGTCGCCATCATATGAATAGGCCATTGATTCCATGAAGCTGGAATTTGATTGATATACGATCAGGTAGTCATCGCTCGAAGCAGCCTTACCGACAAGCTCGCGAAAAAGCTGGCCAGGATTCTCAACAGTCTTCGGTGTTGCGGTCTGCGCAGGAGTCTGTGTCGCATCAGGACCAGACCCAGGATCTCCCTGCTCAACGCATGAGACCAAAAAAAGAAAACAAAAAAGCGCCGCAATCAGCATTCCTCTGGTCTGCATTCTGGCTTTCATCGTCAGTACCCGTAGTCCTTCTGGCAGATTGGGCCGACCCATTTGCAGCCAGACGCAGCCTCACATGCATCCTGATCTGTTGAATGTTTCAGGCAATCAAACTTAGCAAGAGTATAGCTTGACATATAGGAGCTGAGGTAGAAGCTGCTCTCAACACAGTCGTCCCCGAAGCAGACCTCATACTTATAGGAAGAATAACCCTCGCTTGAGAGGCCATGTTCCACAACTATCTTGAAAACCTCAAAGGGCTTGAGATGAACAGTTCCAAGCCCTATTGTATGTATTGGGTTGCCATCATCATCATTCTTTCTGTAGAGGCTGTAGCTGTTGTTGTAGAAATTTATCTCTGCCAATCCGTCATATGACGTGAAAGGAGTGATCAGTACTAAAAGCTCATCCTCTGTTGCTGCAGAGTCATATATGGAGAATTTCACAGGCAGCTGAAAGACAGAATCCTCGATTCCTGTCTCGAATGCAGCAGCTTCCATCCTTGAAAACTCTTCATATTCAGATTCAAGGAGTTCAGACTCTGATAGAGAACTGACAACTACTCTCATCTGTACTCCGGTCTCTTTGTCAAAGCACATGTTTATCCTGACTTTCTTTGGAAGCAGCTCATCGTAAACGTTTGCAGTGGAGTAAGAATATGAACCGCTGCTGCTTTCGTTCTCTTCCGGAGTCATCATCTTTGCATAGTCATCTATCTCAAGATTGAACTCATCGCACTTCCTGCCAAGGACAGCATTCTCACCGACATATTCCACCTTGTAGTCATCCAGCTTGTCCAGCCTGTCAGTGACAGTGTTTCCATACATATCCATATAGTCTGTCATCGATTCCTGTGTATCCTGGTCGAACTTGCATTCATACTTATCAGGATCTGAACCACTTAAAATTGATGCTCCTTTGTTGCAGATTATATATTGGTCCTCTATATCAAAAACAGAAACCACCATGCTCATCCCTGACATGCTCATCTCGATTACTGATTTTTCCATATCACCCTTTTTGAAATATCCCATGAGCATCTTTCCGGTAAATAATGATGTAAGTCCGCCGCTTATATTTGTCTTGTATACTATCTTGTAATCATCAAAACTGTCTGCCAGATCAAGATAGGAAAGAAGGGATTCCTTTGGATTATCTACTGAGACCTTTACAGGTTCATCAGTTTTTTCCCCTGGTCCGTCTCCATCACCATCGCCTGGTGTGACGGGAGTTGTCTCGACGCACGAAATCAAGAAAAACATGCAGAACACTAAAATAAGTCCAAAAAATGATTTGTTCGAAGCCATTTTATTACATTTTTGGATACTAGTATATATAAATGTTTTGTTCAAAAGGGCTATTATGAAATCCTAGCCGTCTGTGCCATGAGAATATATATCTTTAGGCA
>CAYMIF010000072.1:0-7457 GCA_964390375.1 uncultured Methanosarcinales archaeon | reverse complement strand
GCAGCAAAATCGTGACATGACATGCAAGCAATCGTATAGCTTCGCAAATCCTTTTGGGCCTAGAAGATGATCAGCACCTTGATTCTGACTAAGCCGGATTTTCATGAGATAATAGCAGATTTTGGAAAAAAGGGTGGCCGCCGGGACTTTCACAGCATATATAATATATCATGTTGTATCACATGCTGATTTGAACCCGGGCCAGAAGATTTCTGTCTGATAGGAGAAGAAGACACAGCCCACAGTCTCCTATGCTGCCAGACTACACCACGGCCACCATGTCTAATCCTTGGTTTTAGGGGGTATTTAAATGTTTTTTGGGCTATATTCTGGTTTTTAAGCCATTATGAAATCCGAGAAGCCTGTGCAGCGAGGGCGCTCTTATATTTTTCCATTATTAATGGAAACTTTTTTCCATCGACAAAGGGAATCATCCCAGTGAGGGAAGGTCTATGCGATAAATCTTTCCGCGTCATGGCAGAACCGACCGTAGCGGAGGCGGAGCAGTATAGGATTTCAGAACATCCTGGTTTTTGATGCTGGGTACTTGTGATGGCCAAAAGTGAAATTTTAGCATCTTTAAAAATACTGGATTATTCGAGATAAATGGTGCTACGTTCCCTTAGGGAGCCTCACCTAGCGACGCACTCTGATTTCGAATAAATCAAGGAATCTTGACTTCAATGATGCTAAAAATTTCAAAAAGGCCAGCAAAAGTACACATGACCTGGTTTTTAGAAGCATTTATATAAATCATGTTGATTACCTTTGAGGATGATAATGAATAATTATAAACCAAAGGCCAATGTCATCGGAGTCATACCTGAATACCCTCAACACTCGAAGCAAAACATCTACGGGCATTTTAGACTTCCTCCTGTCGGTATCGTATCTGTGCTCACACATATCAGAGAGACATTTGGCCATAATGTACTTTGTATCGATGAGAACAATTTCAGCGGCCCCAGAAAAGAGGATGGCTCAGTCGACCATCAGAACCTGCAGAACAGAAGACCTGCAGATGTAGCTATGCTCTACGGCGGGATGACCAATTCAATACCAAGGATGTTCTCTGTAGCATCGAAATATAAAAGATTCGGTGCTCTGACCATAGCCGGCGGAAGCCATGTGGATGCTATGCCAAAAGAGGCGCTTGACAATGGCGTGGATATCGTCGTGCATGGAGAAGGAGATATCACAGGAACAGAAATCATGCAGGCAGTCATCAAAGACGGTGCTGTCAATCCTGAGTTTCGGAGGAACCTGGAAGGAATCCTGGGGATAAGCTATAAAAATGAAGATGGCCAAGTAATATTTACAGGTAATCGAGAGCCTATAACCAACCTTGACGAGCTCGCAGATCCTGACCTCACAATCATCTCTCACCTGCAGAGAAGATGGAATGCGATTCCGATCAGCATGGGCAGAGGATGCAACTATGGTTGCGAATTCTGTGTCGTGAATGACCAATACGGCAGATACAAAAGAGCATCACCGAACAAAGGGGTTGAACAGATCATCAGATATTCAGACATGGGATACAAGTTTTTCTTCATCGTGGACGATAATTTCACGCAGAATACAGAGGCTGCAATAGATTTCTGCAAGACTATCGGAGATTACAGGAGAGAGTTCAACAAAGATATCAGGCTGATGGTGCAGGTGAGAACAGAGACTGCTGAGAATGACGAGCTAGTCGCTGCCATGAGATATGCTGGCGTGCACACACTTGCCATCGGAGTAGAGAGCCCTATCGATGAGGACCTTCGGGCAATGAAAAAGGGAGTGACTGTCGATAAACTCCGCAGAAGACTCAGGAAACTTGCTGATAATTTCTATGTTCATCAGATGTATATATTCGGCTACCCCGCCCCAGAAGATGCGAAATATGATTCCGGACTGAGCCTTCGGGAAAAAGGGAGAATATACAGGAAGTTCTTCCGTGAATCCAGGGGAGATACCATACAGGTCCTATGCACCATACCTCTTCCAGGAACAAGACTTAGGGAAAGGCTGAAGAAGGAAGGCAGGATAAGAGAGGATGTCGGATGGGAGTTCTATGATGGAATGCATGTCTGCATCACACCAAAGAAAGGAGAGGACGAATATGACCTGCAGGCTGTACCTCAGGAACTTATGGCAAAATGGTATCTGGGAGGGCCATTTGGAAGGACGATTAACTATGGTAACTGGATGAACTGGGCCTACAACGCGACAATCGGTTTTCCGATAAAGATGACTGGTTCGTATGCAAAAAGATTAATACATAATTCCATGAAAAAAGCAAGAGGCAGTCCTGATCTTAATGAAATGGAAAAGTTGGTCGCTTCTGGAAATGTGTTCTATGCATCCCTCAAGGACGCATGGAGAGATACAAAAAGAACATGGAGGAACCTTGCGATCAGGACCTATGCAGGCGGAATCGTCAAGAGATGGGCTGCATTATATCAGGAGAATCAGGACAGGGGCCTGATATGAACTGTCACATAACTATAACATAAGGAGGTTGTAATAATGAGCAGGACTGAAGAAAATTTGAAGGCTGCATTTTCCGGCGAGAGCCAGGCAAGAAACAAATATACTTATTTTGCAAAAGTCGCATACAAGGAAGGATACAACTACATCGGCAAGATATTCGAGGAGACAGCAATCAATGAGATGCAGCACGCAAAGGATGAATTCAAGCTGCTCAAAGGCATAGGAGATACTGCTGCTAATCTAAAGGAAGCAATCTCCGGCGAGGACTATGAGACGAAGAGCATGTATCCAGAGTTCGCAAAGCAGGCTGAAGAAGAAGGAAATCCTGAGGCTGCAAAGCTTTTTCTGCAGATCGCGAAGGTGGAGGAACAGCACAGGGAGAGATACAAGAAGCTTCTTGAGATGGTGGAGAATGGGACAGTATTCAAAAGAGAGAAGCCGATAAGATGGAAGTGCTCGAAATGCGGCTATATACACGAAGGCACTGAGCCACCAGAGAAATGCCCGTCGTGCAAGCATCCAAAAGAGTATTATGAGCCTGAATGCATGAGCTTTTAGACTTCTTAGAGGCAATCTTCCAGCTTGTTTTCTTTTTTTTCAAAAAGTTTAAGAATCTTGGAATCATACGGCATTGATATGGGATTTGTAACAGAGTTCAACTGGGCATTGAAACTATCTTTGAAGAACGGGCTTGATGAGAAGGGACTGAAGGTCGGAAAAGCTTATCAATTCAAAAAAGACGAATGCAGGACTTATCCTATTGACATCCCGATCGATCTTCTGAACAAGAACTGGGAAGCTGTGGCAAAAGTGGTTGTGCTTAATTATTCATGCACGTCTGATCGGACAACAGGAGAATATCAAGTCCTGAAACTTTACTTGGGAAAAGAGAGAGAATTCCTGACGAATTACTGGCATGAGACTGTGCAGATCATGAAAGGAAAGAAGATCAAGGATTTCTCAAAGGTGAATGTGACATAAAGCCATTGTGTTTTACTATATACTATTACTTCTTTAGTTAAGAGGGCTGTTGAAATCTTATAATTGATAAGGCATTAACAGCAATATAAAATAAAAAATAGTGGAAGGTATTTAATATAATCACGGCACATGATAATCAAGAAATAATCAATAAAGGTGGTTTCTATGGAAAACAATAAAGTATCACCTGGGATGGGTGCGCCTGAATTCTGTCTGGAGGATTCATACAACAAGAAGGTATGTCTCAAAGATTATCGAGGGAAGAATGTTGTGCTCTATTTCTATCCGAAAGACAACACTCCTGGCTGCACCATGGAAGGGCTGGATTTTTCGAGACTGAAAGACAAATTCTCTAATGCAGATGCAGTCATACTTGGCATCAGCAAAGACAGCTGTGAGTCACACCAGAAATTCATCGATAAACATGGCCTGACCATTACGCTTCTGTCTGATCCGGATTCTGCAGTCCAGAAGAAGTATGGAGTCTGGAGGATGAAGAAGTTCATGGGAAGAGAGTTCATGGGCACTGTCAGGAGCACTGTTCTGGTCGACCCAAAAGGCAAGGTAACACATATTTGGGACAAGGTCAAGGTCAAGGGACATGCTGAGGACGTACTGAAGAAACTAAAAGAAACAAAATGAAAAAACCATCAAGAAGGTGATAAAACATGGCAATAAAGAAGAACATAGAAGAAGCCCTGAACAAGCAAGTCAATGCTGAGATGTATTCTGCATATCTCTATCTTTCGATGTCTGCTGATCTTGAGTCGATGAATCTCAAGGGATTTTCGAACTGGATGACTGTTCAGGCAAAAGAAGAGATGACGCATGCGATGAAGATATACAGATACGTGTTCGAGCGCGGCGGGCAGGTGAAACTCGATAAAATCGACAAACCACCAAGCGGATGGAAGAATCCTCTGGCTGCATTTACAGACTCTTATTCGCATGAGCAGAAAGTGACAGCGATGATCAATGACCTGGTCGAGCTCTCAGAAAAAGAGAGAGACCACGCGACAAGAAGCATGCTGCAGTGGTTTGTGGATGAGCAGGTAGAAGAAGAGGCAAATGCAGACGAGATCGTCCAGAAGCTGAAGATGGTCAAGAATGCACCCGGCGGGATATTCATGCTTGACCGTGAGCTTGGAAGCAGGGCGTTTGTAGACGAAACTGCGGAAAGCAAGGACTGATCCGGCCTCCTTTTTTATACTGTGATTGAAATGAAACAGATAATTACCAGTATAGCAATAGATGTGCCTGCCAAGAAGGTCTGGGATAATCTGGTCGATTTTGGAAGGTATCCTGACTGGAACCCTTTCATCAGGAGAATAGACGGAAAGCTTGAAAAAGGCTCAACTTTGGATGTCGAGATGAGCCTTCCGGGCTCCAGGCCGATGCGACTCAGGCCAAAGGTCACAGGATTCAGAGAAGGAAAAGAATTGAGATGGGAAGGGAAGCTGCTGATCAAAGGCCTTCTTGATGCAGAGCATTTTTTTCTTGTCAAACGTTCAAAAACATCTGCAGATAAGACAAGATTCATCCAGGGAGAATATTTTTCAGGGATCATGGTGCCTTTCCTCTCAGGAACAATAGAGAAGACAAGAAGTCAATTCATCGAGATGAACATAGGATTGAAAAGGGCGTCAGAGAGCGGGAAGAGGAATAGGATACGGAGATGACATAAAGAAGGCACGCAAGATAATAGAGGAAGTCATCAAGAAAAACAAAAAGATACTGAAGGATCCTGCAGCTCAAATAGTAGTCAAGGAACTGGGAGACAGCTCTGTGAATTTCCAGACCCGCGTCTGGTGCAAAGGCAAGGATTATTGGGATGTCATGTTCTACATGAACGAGAATGTCAAACTTTCATTCGACAAGAATAAAATAACAATACCTTTCCCTCAGAGAGATGTCCATATGTACAGGCATTAACTTTATATTCTATGAACATCGGGAAGGTTTTTATCCTTATTTTATCCTCATCAGAAAAAAAATGAACGATATTTCAGAGAAGATAAAACAAACAGCAGAAGATGTATTCAAAGGCAAAGATCCAGGATGTTTATTCATCCCACAGGAAGGAACTTTGTATTCTGAAGAATCTGTCTTGAAACTGACCAAGATTCTTGGGGCAATCCAAAAGATAGATCCTGTTTTCCATGAATACCGCGGAAAGAAAGGCAATAGAGCAAAAAAAGATATTGTCACTGAAGCAGATATTAAAATAACAAATATCATGAATGACAGGATCCAGGAACTGTTCCCAAAAGACATGGTCGTAAGCGAGGAAGAGAAACAACAACCGATGGAAAATCCTGAAGGCGTAGTCATATTCGATCCAATAGACGGCACAAAGAACTTCTTTGAAGGCAGCAATGACTGCTGCACTGCTTTTTGCAGGCTAAAGAACGATGACGGCCTGCTCATGCCAGAGTTCGCATTCATCTGGGAGCCTTTTAATAAGGTGCTTAGTTTGGGCATCAAAGGAATCGGTGTCGCAGTGTATGGAAAAGAAGCTTTAAAAAATGACTGCATTGCCGCAAACATCATACAGTTCACGGAAGAAGAGGAAAAGAGAAAACAGCTTGCACCTATCATCGAAAAAGCATTCGGAGAGGTAAAATATCCTATAACAGGAAGCGAATCTGTGGAAGGCAGAAGATTCGTATGCGGCGAGACAGACGTCATCTTGAAGGAAAGCTCAAAGCTCTGGGATTTCTTTTCATCGGCTGTACTCTGCAGCCTCGCCGGACGAGAGGTCTTTTTTTATGATGACAACAGAGACGTGTTTCCTGCCAGCCTGAATGAGATATATAGAATAATAGAAAAAGCTGAAGAAAAAGACCAAAGAAAGATAAAGAAAGTATGCATGTGCCAAAACCCTGAGCAGCGTGAGAGGATAATCATTTCTGCTAAAACTTCCAAAAGGGTTTGAAAATACTGGTTTTTGTTCAACCCAAACGAAAAAATTTTATAATGAAAAAATAGTCTTCATTCATCATGGGCCTAGACCAGTTCAGACATCTATTGCAAGAGCCGGAATTAGGCGAGCCGCATATCCAGGTCCCTGACCTGACCGGGAAAGTCATCCTTGTGATCGGCGGATCACGGGTGTCGGGGTTCGGGTATAATTTCGGCAAAGTGGCTGCGACAGAAGGAAATGCGAAGGTAATACTTACTGCATCATCCGAGAAAAGCGAAAGACGGCTCCTGAAGCGCAGGTCATTCGATTTCGATAGTGCAGTCATCGACGTGAGTGATGAAGCACAGTACCTTCTTCTTGAAGAGAGAGTGCACAGGCAGTACGGAAGGCTCGATGCTGCCCTGGTCGCTCCGGCATATATCAATCCAGAATATCTGAGAATCGGACTTGAATGGCAGGATATACCTAATCCTGTCAGAAAAGAATGCATGGAGATCAGCGTATATCCCACAGAAAAAGTGACAAGATATTTCAGGGAGCTCCTGTCAGAGTCATCCGGAGTTGTCTATGGCGTCTCTTTCCCTCTTAAAGACCTTCCAGGGTATACTATCGGAGCTGCAAAGGATATGCTCGAAGAGATGGTCACAGAAAATCTTGCTCCAAATTATGCGGACAGGAACATCAGGGTGAATGTGCTCTCAATCGGGCCTTTCGATTCATTGTCTTCTAGCGTGATTCCTGGTTATCATATACTGACAAGGATACAGAAATCAACTGGATGCAGGCTTCCTGGCCTGGGCGAGATCGCGAGAGAATCAGTAGCAAAAATCAACGACGATCAGACAGGGCAGGTCTATCTGATCGACGGAGGATTGAGCGAGGCTGCTGAGAAGTACAGACCGAGCGTGCAGAGGATTTTTAGGCAGTTTTCCTAAAGACAGGCTTCATCCAAAAAATCTCTCTTCGGTCGGGTAGTGCCGGTTCGTCCCTTCATCATTTGACCTTTGGCCGACGTTCCCAGTAAGGGACGAGCCCGAGTTTGGTTAGTAAAGTTTAAGTAGCTGAAATTTCAAAG
>CAYMIF010000071.1:0-7613 GCA_964390375.1 uncultured Methanosarcinales archaeon | reverse complement strand
CCATAGATGGTTGGCTTAGCCCAACTGAGAATATTGCCTAAAGATATATATTCTCATGGCACTGACGGATTTAATAATACTCAGGAAAAATTTCATTTTTCTGGTCGAATTTTTTCCAATCATATAATTAAAAAATTGGAAAAAAATTCATATACTAATCTATGACTTTCGGGACAACGCCGAAGATAAAAAAAGTTTATATACTAAACAAGTTCTAGATAATATCATGAATAAAATCAGGCTGCCGGCCATAACCATCATGCTCCTGGCTGCTTTTGGAATTTTTACATCTGCGTACGAGCTGCATGACCCAATAATAATCCGGACGGCTGTTGAGGATAATTCTCCTTCCAATCCTTACATAATCGAAGGATATGAGATCACTAATCCTGACGGGCCATGCATCTTCATCGAAGGCGTCGACCATGTCATCATCAGGAACAACTATCTCCATGACTGCGGAACAGACAAGACAGCTGAGATCCTTGATCTGCAAGATAAAGAAGGCTGCGTATCAGATGGAGGGGATTTCATGGAGACCGGTGCGCTGGACGTGTATAAACCCAAAAGCGTGCAGGTGTACAACAACAAGCTTATTAACAATGACTATGGTATGAGGATCGAGGGAGGCAATGGAGGAATCCAAAGAGCAATCATACGGAACAATACAGTCCATAGGTCACACAGGGACCATTTCGTATGGGTAAAGGATGCAGAGGATGTCGAGATATCACTAAACGATGTTAGGGAAAACGGACTCTCAGAATTATTTGACAATGTAATGCTCGCAAGAAAGCTTGCCGGCGAGGATGTAAACTGCTATGACGGAAGGTCGCAGGGGATCGTCATATATTCCTGCAATAATGTATCAATCCACGGAAATTTTGTATCAAACAGCAGCAGCGACGGAATAGGAGTCATGGCCGACCCAAACAGCAACCCGAGCAATCCGACAAATCCTTCAACAGATGTCAGGATATTTGACAATGAAGTCGCAGAAAATGGAGAACAGGGCATCTGGGTCGCAGGAGGACATGATGTTGCAATCTACCGAAACAAGGTCTACCAGTCAAAACACAGGAAAGGGGAAACTGGCGGGAGCAGCGGGATCATGCTCGAGACAAAAGCATACGATGTAGATATCTATGAGAACGAAGCATATTACAACGACATGTTCGGGATACTGCTTTCTGCCGGAACAAATATCAACATCCATAACAATACAGTATACATGAACGGAGACGGTGGGATAGGTTTCTTGCATCTGGAATACATAGGAGAACAGGGGATAAACAATATCACAATCTCCAGCAACAACATCCATGATAACAGAAGATGCGCAATCTGCATAGCGAATGACTATTTCGAGGGCATAATCGTCGAGGACAATGTTTTTTCTGATAATGGCGGATATCCTATACATCATGAATCCTATCCAGGAAACGATTTCACAGCTCATCCGGAAGAGTGGGCAGAAAAGGAATTTGAAAATGTATTCTCTGTCGAGCCGGAAGATAAGTTTTCAAAACTCACAATCAGAGATAATATAGGATACGAAGAAGATAAAGATGCGGATGAAAATCACATGAGCCCTGATGATGATGATGATGATGATCATGATTATGATGATGGGAAAAAGAAGAAAAAGACAGGTTCTGGGGCTTCAATTGGTTATGGATACCCTGAAGATGAACATAATTTTTCCTGCGGATGCGGGCCATGGGCCTATATCATAATAGGACTGCTTGCTGTAGGGTTGGTGGTCTCTTTGGGATTCAATCTGAGAAAGCGAAGGTGAAGGCAGGGAAAGAGATATCTGGTATCTTAAGAAGCCTAATTGGGCAATTCTTCGGCCTGCTTTTTCTTGTTTTGACGTTCCAATTGTCTTTGGTCCATTAATTAGGCTGAGAGCAAGAATACGGCAGCCGGGAATGTGGCTGTCGGGTCAGATACGCTGACGCTTCAGCTGCAAAGCCCTCTTTGCTCAATCCTCTTAAGAACAATCGAATCCGCATTCATCTCTGCCCAATCACATAGGACTTCCCTTCGACTGATATTTTGCAGGATTACCATATAGATGCATTCGTCTTTTAAGAAGCCTGCTTTATCACAAACCGTGATATCCCCATGTTTCAGCGCAAATCTGTGATAGCACCAATTGACATTTATGCCAGAATCATTCAATATGCTGTAGGCACTTTCGCATTGGTCCGAGCGGTCTACCACCTCCATCACGCCATCTACACACGAAAAGCAATCTGAGGAATCACCTGAAGACAAATTGCACGCTTTGAGGCAGAGTACAGGATTCTGTTCCTTAATAGCATAGTCGTAATAGCAATAATAACTGTATTCCTGCGAGAACAGGCTATCGCATGCGTCCGGACTTCCGAATGAAACTGCCTGCTCATACATGATATTAGACCTGTTTTTCTCACATTCCTCTCTTAGATAAGGCATAGTGATGCTTTCGCATAATGTAAGGTCCTCTTCCAGCCCAGCAAGGATTCTTGTCTCAGAATATGTTTTGCATGTCTGCCTTAATGACCTTATCGTGATATTTTCACAGATACTGGAATCATTACGGGTTACTGCGACATTCATTATGCACAGCTCTCTGTTGTCGAGTGAGCTTATATTGTTGCATATTCTAAGATTATTTTTCATGACTGCGAAATTAAGCAGACAATCGGATCTCTCTTTTTCAGATTCAATCTTAAGGCACACTAAATCGTCTTTTACTGACCTTGCGATGTTGGAAAGGCATGAGTCCCTGGTTTCCTTTGATCCTATTCTCTTGCACAATTCAGAATCTTTCAGTTTTCCTGCCAGATAATTATAGCAGCTGTCAGAATTGCTTCCAGTATATTGGCAGATCGAGTCATCTAATCTTTCCTTTGCAAAGCGGTAAAAGCACAGGCTTATGCCGGATTTATGCTCGATGACGTCCGTTGTGAAATATTCAGAACAAAAGGAAGGATTATCCAATTTCAATGAGATATTGATTATGCACTCATGCATATTATACACATAGCATGGCAGGTCATTAATGTCGCAAACATGATCATCCTCCTTTACTGCCTTTTTGCATAGACTAACATCATTATTCTCTGCCGCAAGCCGAAGATAGCATTGGTTCATATGCCTTCCTGTCAGGTCGCAAATAGCTGGATTTTGGGTTATACTCGCCTGATGATCCTGAGATGCCCAAAAACTTGTGAAAATGAATCCAAGAATCAGGCTTGTCAAAATCAACAAGAGTGGCATAAGTACGATCATCATCAAGACAGTCAGAACTGTGTATTTGATGCTTTTTAGTGATCTCATAACGAGTATTCCATTTCCAATCAGAAAAAGCAGGGGAAGAGCGATAAACATGAAAATGCCAAAAACCCAAGAAGGGTCATCATAACCGAGTATCTTAAAAGAGACATAGGCGATAATAAAGAATAGGGCAACAAAAATAAGGGATGACAGAATAGAATATTTTGCTGTTTTTTTTAATTTAGCCCACCTTCCGGGTTTATTAATAATCCTTATTCCGGATTCCTTTTTTTGATTCGGATTTCCTGTTGCTTTTTGATTAGTCTTCTTATTCATTTTCGAAAAACTCATAGCACTTCTTTTTTTCATATTCACTGGCTGCCATCTCGCAAAGGTTGCTGTCGCCATTGCGAAGCTGAAAAAACTCGACAGATCTATGATATATCTCTGGGTCATCAATCCAGCTGCAGACAGATAGGTCATTCTCGATTAAACATATGTTCATAAGACATTCGTCCCTGGTTTTACTCTCTCCAATCATATCGCAATAGCTCTGGTTGCCTGTAAGAAAGCCTACATAATAATAGCAATAATTCTCGCCGCCCGGAATCAAGTCACAGTAAGAAGCATTTAAGCTATAGCGAGCCTTATTTGAGAGCGAGTTTATAATGCATTCCTCATAATCAAAATTGCACATGGAATAATTCATTATCTCGCTGCATGCGGAAATGTCTGAATCATAACTGACGACATATTCAATGCAATCATCAGCATATTCCTTGTCATCAATCAATAGGCATGATGAATAATCTTTTGTCTCAAAAGCTATATCCTCAACACAAGGATTATAATATGATGTTTCATTAACCATGCAAAAGGAAACTTCCTTTAGCCTGTCGCGCTCTCTTGAGGTCAAAAGTGAGTAGCACTGTTTTTTAGCATCTTCATCATCAAATTTGCTGCAGTATTTCAGCTCTTCAGCATCTTTTAAAGCAATGAATAGGAGGCAGTCATTCTTTTTTGCCTTATCTGAAAATGCATCGCAGACTGCCGTGTCGCTCCTGCTTCTTGCCAAGCGAAGATAGCATAATTCCCTTAACCTATGATCAGAAAACTTGCTGCAGGAGCCTTCATCTTCAGTTGAGACGAAAAATGCATCGCAGATTTGCTTGTCAGGAGTTGATACGTCAGGATTATTCTCGCAAATAGAAGGGTTATCCAAAAGGAAAGCCATATCACGGTAGCAAATGCTCCTTTCCCGGCTTCCTGAAATCTCTTCGCATATTCCTTGGTCTTTAGCAGATATCGCAATATTGCGGATGCATATATCAACCTGCTCAGAATCTTCCATAAGCCTGCACTGCTCATAATCAAGAAGTTCCAATGCAATTCCTCGAATGCATGATATCCTTTTCTTTGTGTCGGCAACTTCCAGACATATCATAGAGTCCTGTTTTTCCTGAGCATCCCTGGAGATGTTGGAATCAAGGCTATTTTGGATATCTTCTTTACGATCAAATATATTTTTTAGGCAGAAATACCGGTTCTGTGCATCATTAATCCCCTCACACAATGACTCATCAAGGGTTGCTTCTGCTATTTTTTTCAAGCACTGGTCTTTTGGAATTTGCATTTCCTGCTGAAAGCCATAGCTGTTGAAGTCAATCTCAACCCAGGCATCGTCAGCGAATTCAGCACATTTCGCCGGCTCCTCGCTCCTGATTGCTGCCGCCAGTTTGCATTCCTGTGATCCTGAGCTAATCTGATCGCAAAGCAATATTTCGCCAGTTGAAACCGCAACTTTGTAATAGCACTCCTCTTTTTCTTCCCTGTCTGATATTGATTCGCAGGCGTCCGAAGAACCCTCCTTTTCCGCAAGTCTTGAATAGCACCAATCCCGAAGCTTGGGCCATGGCCTTTCATCGCAGAATGCTTTCGTTAAACTGTTTGGCAAGGCAAGATAGCAGGATGACCTGTCTTGAAAATCAAATATATCCTCGCATATGCTTATATTGTCATTTGCCTTTGCAAGATCGGATAGGCAACGGTCCTGTAAATCAGGTGGGAGAAGGAGGCAATAGTCAGGATTATCATCCCTCTCGGCTTGTGTTTGGATGCAATAATTCCATGAATCTTTCGATTCAATGCACAATTCCTTCTGGAGAAGATCAGGAGGATTCAGGTCATTAAAGCATCCTTTCAAACCTCCCAGGTTGATAGCATCTTCACAGATAGGGAAATTCCTAATTTTCAATCCGAGGTTGCATAAATACCTGTAATAATCATTCTCAATTCCAATACAAATATCTCTATCCTGAGATTTGAAGCCTATCTCAAAAAAGCATCTATACTTATAATTACTGTCGTAGCATAAAGAGGTATTGTTCTCAGAAACTGCCTGAGCAGAATAGCTGACATCACTGCCACGGCCCATATTATATTTAATGCAGTTCTGGTATTGAGATGGGGATGATATGAATTCACAATAGAAAATGTTTCCAGTTGTGGAAGCAAGGTGTGATGCCAGATTATTATCATTTTTCCCGAGCTCGAAAAAAAATGCAATGTCCTGCCTGAGTACACCAACCTTAAATATACATGATTCCCTCTTGCTTTCATCCTCAATCAGCCTGCAGGTGTCTATATCTTGCATATTCTCCGCAACCTGTGACAGACAGTATGCCTCATTGATTGGATCTCCGGTCTTTTTGCATATCTTGGGGTCATTCTTTAATATCGCGATATTTGTGTAGCAAGTGCTGGCTTTTGGGGAGGAATAGTAGTCGGATGTACTAATCATTCTGCAGAAGGAATCATCAAGCGAGTTTGCGGCTAATATGTAATAACATTCATTCCTTGTCGTTTCCTTGGTGATATTGTCACAGAAAGAGGTATTACTTTCTTCTTCGGCGCAACCGGATAACAAAATCAAGAAAATGACCAAAGACATGTAATAGCGTTTCATTCAGTTAATATTCGATAATGTGATTTATATAATTTTCCTTTTTCCTTTAAATCGTCGTATTGAACCCGAAAGAAAGGATACGGCAGCCGGGACTTGAACCCGGATAGCAACCTTGGGAGGGTTGAATCATAGCCATTAGATCACTGCCGTGCGTGTGCGAAAAAGTAATTCTGCTCTATTTAAAAATGTTATAGATTTTTGGATATACATGGAAATATTTATATCCTGCGGAAATTTGAACTTGGGGGATGTGCGCACCGAATTTCGGCCCTTCAGAAACAAATGTAGAGTAATATTCGTAAAACAGCAAAGTGTTCGCAGGTGCTTAACAATTTCAAAGCAATTTTGGACAACGAAAAAACAAGGGTTTTTCGATTAGTTGGTTAGAAGCCTTTGAAAGGCTAAAAAAACAGGTTTTTGTCCGATTTTGGGGGAATTAAGGACCATGAGGTGACTTTCATGTAGAATAGAGCGACTAATCATCAATCGGACTTTTAATCTTAGATAAATCTCGGTTTGATACTTTTGTATAAATAAGAGTTGTACTTATGTCAGAATGACCCAATAAGTCTTTTATGTATCTAATATCAGTTCCTCTTTCAAGAAGATGTGTAGCAAAAGAGTGCCTTAAAGAATTGGGTGATATTTTTTTCTTGATCTTTGCTTTTTTCTTAGCATTATCGACTATCTTTTCAATAGCCCTTAAAGTATACTTTTTGTTTCTGTTTGAGATAAATACATATCCTTCTCTATTTTCACTTAAAAATTTCAATCCTTTTTTTATCTTCGGAGAAAGCATTACAATCCTATCTTTCTTCCCTTTTGCCAACTTAATATGTATGGTATTCCTACCAAAATCGATATCCTGCCACTTCAAGTTGATCAATTCACTAGCTCTCATCCCAGTTGCATACATCATCTGAATAATGAGCCGATGATTGACATTCTTGGTCGCAACAATCATTTTCTCTATCTCAGTTCTAGACAAAACAACTGGAAGTTTCTTTTCTCTTTTTACATTTGGAAAGTCAAAATCATCTTTTAGACCCATAACCTGCAGATAAAATTTAATAGCAAATCCAGTGTTTCTTATAGTCTCACCAGCTCTTTTTTTGTCTATAAGATAAAGTAGGTATTCTCTTGGTGTCTTTCCTGACTTCAAATATTTCTCAATATGGTGCATGTAGTTTGAGATAGTCCTTGGAGAAAACCCTCTTAATTTTGTCTCATTTTGAATTTTATTTTTCCAATCTTCTTGATTTAAGCTTATTTTCATGTTTGAAGCAATATTCCAGCTTATTATAAATTCTTTTTGTTCGCATAACCAGAATGTTCTAAATCATAATTATTGCACAGTTATAAATATTAGTGGGTTGTACCTGTT
>CAYMIF010000070.1:0-7665 GCA_964390375.1 uncultured Methanosarcinales archaeon | reverse complement strand
GACATATAAACCACCGGAGGTGGTTATATGTGTGTAGTTAAAACGTGATAGCACAATTCTTCGGCCAAGTTGAAAACATCCAGGTAGTAGGATTTGATAGTGCCTGCCCCAAAGGTTACGGTCTTTGGACCCAACATCAAGCGGGGGTTTTTAAAACCCCCACGAATAACTTGAAATTTGAAAGTATTATATACTGTCGTTCGGCAGATTCCTCGTTATCATAGAGAATATAGAGGAATCGGTTCCCGGCAACAACTAAAGTTCGCACCAGCCTCACTCGTACGGATCTGGCAATGGTACTTTCAAAGCCTGAAAGGTTCGATGTTTTCAAAGCAGCCTATTCTTCAGAGAACTCATGGTCAAACAGCGTCTTCTGCCGAAGCTTTGTCATCTTGATAAAATCATCCTCTCTTCTCTTGTCGACCACGATCCTTTCTCTCATAGTGTCCTCTTCCTCAAGCTTGAACTGTATCTCCTGCGCTTTTGCGATGACCTCACCAGGCATCCCCGCAAGCTTTGCCACATGCACACCATAGCTCTTGTCAGTCCCGCCTTTCCTGATCTTCCGCAGAAATATTATATCGTTTCTGTCCTCCTTGACCGCGATGTTGTAGTTTTCTATCCCGTCATGCTTCCCAAGCTTTGTCAGTACATGGTAATGCGTAGCAAATAGTGTTTTAGCACCAATCCTTGAGTTTATGAATTCAGCAACGCTCCAGGCTATGCTGACACCATCGAATGTCGATGTCCCTCTGCCTATCTCATCCATGAGTATAAGCGACCTGGATGTTGCGTTGTTCAGTATAAGTGAGACCCCGGCCATCTCGACCATGAATGTCGACTGTCCTGATGTCAGGTCATCGGTCGCACCGATCCTTGTGAATATCCTGTCAACTATGGACAGCTTCGCGCTCTTGGCAGGGACAAAGCATCCGATCTGTGCCATAAGTGTGACAAGAGCCACCTGCCTCATGATTGTTGATTTGCCTGCCATATTCGGCCCGGTTATGATCATAGTCCTGTTCGACTTGTTTATGTTCAGGTCATTCGGTATGAATACCTCCTCGATCTGCTCGATCACAGGATGGCGGCAGCCCTTGAGTGAGATTGAAAACTCATCATCTATGCTTGGCCTGCAATAACTGTTCTTAAGCGATACCTCAGAAAAAGACACCAGGCAGTCCAGCATCGCTACCTTCCTTCCTATATCCTGAATCTCTTTTGTGTTCTCGGTTATCTTTGATATGAGTTCTGAAAAAAGCGAGTATTCAAGCTCGATTATCTTGTCCTCGACACCCAGTATTTTCTCTTCCAGCTCCTTGAGCTCTTCTGTTATGAACCTCTCGCCGTTGACCCTTGTCTGCTTCCTGATATAATTAGCAGGGACATTTGAAAGATAGTTCTTTGACACCTCGAAAAAATAGCCGAACACCTTGTTGAATCCTACCTTCAGTGTCTTGATGCCTGTCTTTTCCTTCTCCTTTTTCTCAAGCTCAAGCAGAACCTCCTTCGCATTCTTCTTGATCTTATGAAGCTCGTCCAGCTCATCTGAATACCCTCTCTTGATGAGCTCACCTTCCCGAACAGTAGCAGGAGCGCCCTCATTCACTGCTTTTTCAAGAAGCTCGACCAGGTCCTGCTTCAGGTCAAGATCAAAAAGTTCTCCGAAGAGTCCATACTTCTGGTCAGGAAGACTGCTTATAAGATCGGGCAGCCTCGCAAGCGACTGTTTCAACACAAGCAGGTCTCGTGCATTTGCAGTCCCGTAGTTTATCCTCGAGATCAGCCTTTCGATGTCTTTGACCAGCTTCAGTTCACTCTTAATCCCGAACATCTTCTCGCTGGCGTTCGAAAGAAGAGACACGCATTCAAGCCTTATCTTGATCTCATCGGCATCAAGAAGAGGCGACAGGATCAGCTTTCGAAGAAGCCTCGAGCCCATTGGCGTGTTTGTACGGTCAAGAACCCACAGAAGGCTGTTCTTCGAGCCCCCAGTCCTAAGATTAGATACAAGCTCAAGGTTCCGGATAGTCTGCCGATCCAGAACCATAAAATTATCGATTGAATAATATGAGATCTTGTTGATATGATCAAGCTTTTTCTTCTGAGTTTCCTGAAGATAGTTCAGGAGGGCCGCGCTGGACACAACGCAGAGATTTCGAAATCCGATTCCATAACCATCAAGGCTTGCGACATTGAAATGCTCAAGAAGCGTATCCTTCGCATACTCCTGCATATAGAATCTTTCCTCGAAAGAATTAACTAAAAACCCCATCTCTTTGAGCTTATTCACCTCATCCATATTCGAGTTGGAATAAGGAACTATTATCTCAGCAGGCCTGAGCCTGACGATCTCATTTATCAGCTGATTCGAATCAAGCTCAGTAGTATTGAATTCCCCGGTCGATAGATCGACATAAGACAGCCCGAACTTCCCGTCAAAATAAAGGCTCACGAGATAGTTGTTCGTCTCTTCAGACAGGATGTTCGGCTCGATTATTGTACCTGCAGTAACGATCCTTGTGACGCCTCTTTTCACGACACCCTTGGCTTTCTTCGGGTCCTCCAGCTGCTCGCATATAGCCACTTTGACCCCTGCTTTGACCAGCTTCGGAAGATAATTCTCGATAGAATGATAAGGAATTCCTGCAAGAGGGATCTTCGGCCCTGACCTAAAGCCCCTCTTAGTCAGCGTTATGCCCAAGGTCTTTGCAGCAAGAACAGCATCCTCATAGAATGTCTCATAGAAGTCCCCCATCCTAAACAGGATCAGGCAGTCAGGATACTGGTTCTTTGTCTCCATATACTGCTTCATCGCAGGTGTTGATTTTCCTGATTTCATGGGATGACGAAACAAGGTATATTTTAAAAATTTGTTGGATTTAATCGAAATTCTTCCATTCGGCATGAAAATATTCCAGATTTTTCTCAAAAACAGCTATTAAAGATTTCATCATACCATATCAAGGTGATTGTAGATGGAGCTTGAGGATATTCTGGCGCAGAACAAAAGATTAGGTAATAGTGCTAAAAATAAGGACCTAGATAAAACAAGACCTAAAAGATTCATTTCCCATCTTCTGGCTGGGATAGGTAAGGCAATACTGGTAGGTTCAGCCATTGGTTCAGCCATGTTCCTTTACCAAAACAGACAGCAGATTGAAAGCTGCCTCGTAAAATATACAAGCACCAGCCAAAGCTGCACACTATCAGCAGCAGCCTCACCTGAAGGTTATGAACAGGCAAGGATACTTGAAAAGCCAAAAGATACATCAGCCGATGGCAAGGCTGATACAAGGAAAGCAAAAAAAAGTGAAGGACCATTAGAGATTGACAAGTGCTATATAAGGATGGACCCAAAAGACCCAAATCCCATGCTTGAAAGGCTTTGCAGTGAAGTGTATAAAGGAGAAATGATATGCAAAGTAGATTCCGGAGCTGACAACAATCCGTATTATGTTCTTAAGATGATACCAAGATACTACGAGATGATAATGCAGGAGGACGATGAGAGTCTAAAAGCAGAGCTAGGCTTGGATAGCACCAGATTGCCAAGGATAATCTCTGATACGATATCATTTGAGATGCAAAAGCTCAGAAAAACCCAAGAGCAGAACCAGTCCTTGGGATTCCAGTTGATGCCTTATGAGATAACAATCGAGAAAGTACATGACCTGGATGAAATCTCAATGGAGCAAGATACTGGAATAAAACTGGAATATTTATATGACTGAGGATGAAAAATGTCTCTGGAACAACAGTTGAACCAGAACAGGAAACTTGCTGATTCCATGATAGAAGGTATCAGCGATTTGATTGAAGAAAAAAAAACCATCAGAAAAGACATCATGAGAGCACCATTCATATATATAGGGTATCTTATCAGGCAGGCAGCACTGGGAACATTGATATCAGCTTCAGCTTTCTGCACATACTATGGCTTGTCAGTCTGCTCTACAGAACCACAAGGACCCAGGACAAAACAAGAGAAGACATTATCATCCAGGTCAGAAGGATATTTTCTCTATACTGGATTCAATCATCTGGAAGACCTTCCACAGGACTATCATAGATGATATCCAGGACACCTTCTGTCCCCATTATTCTGTCCTCAAGCATCTCGATCCCATTGTCATACTCAAACACACTGCAAGGCCTGCTTGAATACCGGACATCTCTAAGATATCTCAGCCCGAGGCACTGTAGCCTTTGCTTGAAATCCTCATCTATCCCTGCCCTCTGTCCATCACGATATAGTGCATAATGAGGGTCATACATGACGAATATTCTCTTTGGTTCATAATAGCTCTTCACTTCTTCCACATCTTTATCATTCATTCTTGATTCACCTCATAGCATATGCTATTCTTGAATATAATCTTCTGCTGAAAAGGTTGCTTTTGTAGCGGTCCACATTGTTAACAACACTGTCTGCCATGACAAGTCCATATCCGAATTCCTCACGCGGCCCAAGATACAGAGCAAGATCCTCTATGCATCTCTCAAGACTATCTACCGGCATCTTCGACCTGATGCTCCTGGCAAGAGAGGCTACTCCTGCAACATGAGGGCTTGCCATGGAAGTGCCTGAAAGGACGTCATACTTTCCGCCTGGCAGTGCCGATTTTATTCCCACACCAGGAGCAGATATGTCATTGTCATCATATATATTTGAGAACTCCGCATGCTTGTTGTCGCTGTCAGTAGCGCACACTGAGACCACATTTTGGCAGTGTGCAGGAAAGTTCGGACCAAAATAGCTGTTTCCGCATGCAGCTGCGATGAAGATACCAGAGCGATAGGCAGCAGTGCAAACATCCTGAAGTATCTGGTTCGAATACGGGCTGCCGAGACTCAGGTTTATGACATCGACGCCATTGTCTATCGCCCACTCGATACCGGTGATGACGTCTGTGATCGAGCCAGAGCCAGAAGCGTTCAGGACCTTGACAGCATAAAGTGTAGCATCCGGAGCAACACCCACAGTCATTCCGGCCACAGTTCCTGCGACATGTGTCCCGTGACCGTTATCGTCCATTGGATCAGGTCCGTTGTTGACGACATTATACCCTTTGTTGCTTGTGAACCTGGAAGAAAGCTCAGGGTGGTTGTAGTCTACTCCAGTGTCTATCACAGCGACGACAGTGCCTGCTCCTGTACTGACCTCGTTCGCAAGATCAGAATTTATTTTCGAGAGGTTCCACTGCGGCTCGGACTTATCTTTTGCGTATTCGAGATTTATCTTTATCCCTTTTTGTTTTGCATATTCAAACACTTTCTCTGGGGTATAGACACGATATGAGCGTGTTGCAGAGACAAACATCGCAGAGAGTGCAGGACTGGCAAAACCTCCCTTTACAGTATTCAACTCTCTTAGTATACCTTCAGTGTCAGAGCTTGCGCATTCCAGCGCCACATAAGGCACATGGCGATAAGGAAGAAAACGCTTGCAGTTAAAATGTCTGCTCGCAAGATTGCCCATCTCGCTTTGAGCCTCATACATAGATTCTCTGCCAATGCCCCTCCCTGGTTTCATCCGGATTATCAGCTGGTCTGTATCAGATGTATGTTCTGAATCGACCATCTCCTGGATATCTTTTCCAAGGATCCTGCCGCGCAGATTATTAAGAGGATTTCCGATAGTCTTTCTAAAAGCATAACCTGCTCCCCTGCGGATCATTCCGCTGAATGCAGAATCAATATTATCTATTCCTGCCTTTACAGACCATGCCGCAGAAAAGGGCCTGAATCCCTTTCTCCTTTTCTTTTCTCTTCCACCTCTGCCTTCAGAGCTGCCGCTACCCAAAACATATCACCTCAGGATCTGCTTAATCCTTTCTCAATGCTAAAGAAGTATAATCTCCAACAGTGTTAAAGCAATTATCTTCTTTTTTTGCGATTTGTCCATCTATGCTGCGATAAGGAGCCAGATTCGGTTCGCCCGGATTCTGTACCCGATCATCTATCGTCTTATAGGGCTGCCTTGCTTTTTGTTCAATATGCAGATGTTCAACAATCTTATCTGAATCAGTCACAAGACCAACAAAATAGCCGGTCGTAAACATTATCGAACCATATATCAGGTCCTTTAGTATCCCCATTCTATCTCATCCTCCTTTCTACGAATGCCCAGGTTTTCCATTGCCTTTTTGGTATATATGAATCCGAAAAGGTCGACTGCTTCAGATTGATATTCACTGAAGGCAGAAGCAGAACAATCTAGGATCTCATCCTTGTATCTTTGCGGATTTGTCCTCATTGTATATACAACATCATCGACAAGCATGCCATATAGGTCCTCGTTCTCCTTTGCGACCCCGATCATGTATTCTAGATCATCACGACGAAGTTCATTGGAACAAAGTGCTGCATATATAGCGCTTCTTGCATGATTACTTTTTGTTTCAGAATCATCCTTTTTTCCGCACCCGACGATTGCAAACGCTGCAACAGATGCGCAAACGATTTTCCTGACATACGGATTCATCATACTAAAAGGGTTGCTGATAAAATTAAAATGAATTTTTCATAAAATTCAGGAATTTTTTCAAATGACAAAAATAAAAATCAAAAAAGATAGAAAAGATTCATTCCAGAAAAAATAATGAGAAATAATTTCAAGAAAATGGAAAAATATTCATCGGGATTATCGAAAAAATAGCAGACTTAATAGAAGAAACAGATGCTTAGGATAATCTATACGTTCATCATCATCCAAGCTCATGGCTTCATGCAAAATCTCATCAAGAACCTCATGACAAACAACATCTTTTGCACCATTTTTTTTCATATAGGCCATAAATTCATCAAGGGAATCATCATTCAGGAAAAACGCATCTACCATAAGATCATAGTCACCCTTCAACTTGAAGACAGAATTGACTGACTTATGACCTGCAATAAATTCCACAAGATTTTCTGGTTCCTGGCTTGATACATAGATATTAACATGCTTCTTGTATCCAAGGGAAGAAAAATCCATAAAGGAGACATACTTCTTGATCACTCCTCTCTCCATCCTTCTGATTGCTCGTCTGACTGTATCGAGAGGGATATCCGTTTGGGATGAGATCCTTAGTGGAGAAACCCTGGAATCCTTCCGTAGACAGTCTAAGATTAGCATGTCCCTGGATTTGACCATTGGAGAACCCGAAAAAACCGTCTTATTTAAATATATTCTTAGGACATATCCGGAAGATTTCCGAAATTTCAGACCATCTTAAGTTCTCCTGTGAGCTTATCTACTTTTTCTTCCAGGTCAGGTCCGATGCCGACACATGTCGTTGTTCCAGGAGCGATGCATGTCCTTCCTGAGTCGGTTATGACCGCGCTTCTAAGCCCCATCTCTTTTGCTTCAAGATTTAGCTTCATCAGCTCTTTCTCGCTCCCAACCTTCAGGACAATCTTCTTCTGTCCTTCAGCGCGCCATCTCTTGATCATGTCTTTATCAGAACGAAGCACTGCTTCGACAGAGGCATGCGCGACCTGCGCGCTCAGCTTGCCTTTCGGAAGCCGAAGATCCTGCCGGACAACGATGACTTGCTTTAGCTCATCCATAGCCATATAAAAGCATCATCTTGTATAAAAACATTGTGGAAAAGAGGGCTAATATGAAATCCTAGCCGTCTGTGCCGTGAGAATATATATCTTTAGGCAATATTCTCA
>CAYMIF010000069.1:0-7728 GCA_964390375.1 uncultured Methanosarcinales archaeon | reverse complement strand
ACGGTTCACGACGACAGTCGTGTGAGGATTGGTAGGATAGGATTTCATATTAGCCGCTCCCCACCAAACATTTAAATACAACAGCGATTTTTATTTTGAGCAATGGATTATGAAAAACTCGGATTCAAGTGCGGGATAGAGATCCACCAGCAGCTTGAGGGAAAAAAGCTATTCTGCTCATGCCCGACCATGATAACAGACGAAAAGCCTGACGCGCAGTACAGGCGAAAGCTAAGGGCAGTTGTCGGCGAGACTGGCGAGATAGACGCAGCAGCAAGAGCAGAGACACTCAAGGGCAAGTACTATATATATGACTATTATGATTCCTGCAACTGCCTGGTCGAGCTGGATGAAGAGCCGCCAGGACCGATCAACAAGGAGGCCTTAAGATCAGCCCTCACGTTCGCAAGACTTCTGGATGCAAGGCCTGTCGATGAGATACAGGTCATGCGAAAGACAGTGGTCGACGGCTCGAACACCTCTGGGTTCCAGCGGACAGCGCTGGTAGCGATGGACGGGACACTGAAGACTGAGTTCGGCCCGGTAGGGATCCCGACAGTCTGCCTTGAGGAGGATGCAGCAAAGATCGTCCAGCGTACAAACGATTTCGACGAATATAATCTCTCAAGACTGGGGATACCTCTGATAGAGGTGGCGACAGATCCGGATATCAGGTCGCCGGACCAGGTCAGGGCAGTAGCAGAGAAGCTCGGTCTGATCCTCAGGTCTCTTCCGAACGTCAAGAGAGGCCTCGGCACCATCCGTCAGGACGTCAATGTGTCGATAAAAGGAGGCAACAGGATCGAGATCAAGGGCGCCCAGGACTTAAGGATGCTAAAGACTCTTGTGGAATACGAGTCTGAGCGCCAGGAGAACCTGATCCAGATAAAGAAGGACTTAAAGCACCAGGATATTCCAGAGAAGATTATGGACGTATCAGAAATATTCAGCGGTTGCGAGTCAAAGGTGATCCTCTCTGCACTGAAGAAAAGCGGAGCAGTGATGGCGATATCATTGCCAGGATTCGCAGGCTTTCTTGGAATAGAGTTGTGTCCTGGAAGAAGGCTTGGCACTGAATTTTCAGATTATGCAAAGGCAGCAGCAGGAGTCGGAGGCATATTCCACTCAGACGAGCTGCCCAGGTACGGGATAGAGCAGACGCACCTCAACAAGATAAGGTCAACGCTCAAGGCAAAAGAAGAGGACGGGATAATCCTCGTAGCAGACACAAGGTCCAAGGCAGAGTCTGCGCTAAAAGCAGTCATCAGGCGCGCGGCTGCCTGCAAGAAAGGCGTCCTAAGAGAGGTAAGGAGGGCAAATCCAGACGGCACATCCTCATACATGCGTCCGATGCCTGGAGGGGCCAGGATGTATCCTGAGACTGACGTGGTGCCAGAGGTCACAAAGTCGATTAAGATTGAGCTACCTGAGCTGATCGACAGCAGGATAAGAAGATACATAAAGACCTACGGCATGTCAAAGGACCTCGCAGAGGCGATAGCCAGGTCCACCTACTGCGCACTGTTCGAAAAATCAGTCAAGGCCCACAAGAACCTAAAAGCCGCCTACATTGCAGAGACACTGATCTCAGCGCCGAGGGAGATCTTCAGGGACGAAAAGATCGACATCTCCGGTCTTCCTGACGAATGCTGGACAGAACTCTTCACGCATCTTGATAAGGGCGCAATCCCGAAGGAATCAGCAAAGAAGGCCATGATAGACATGAAGAAAGGCAGGTTCAGCCTCGACAGCTACAAGGGCGTAGACACCGAAGAGCTCGAAACAAAGATAAAGAAGATCGTCGAGAAGAACAAGGGTGCATCATTCGGAGCCCTCATGGGCGAGGTCATGAAAGAGTTCCGCGGAAAGGCAGACGGAAAAACAGTAAGCTCGATTCTGAAGAAGCTGATGTGATTTTATTTCTTAATTGCAAATATCATCCGCACCCTAGTTTCCATTCAAGAACAGCACCAATGAGTTGACTTATTGTTGATTCTCCTGTCTTCCAGCTTTCTATCAATTCCTGAAGTTCGCCCATGCTCACTGTATTATCTGTATCCTGGTCCCAGGCTCCGCAGCAGGAATCATCATGCCCGTCGCAGTTCTCATCAACCCCGTTTCCGCATATATCATCAGCAGACGGATTTATGTCTGGGTCTGTGTCATCGCAGTCTGTGCCAGAGCAGCTCTCGCTTTCTCCTGGATATCCATCATCATCAGAATCAGTGCAGTTTTGCTGCCAGCCGGCAAGTCTGGCCAAAAGCCACCAGAACGCTCTTGCTTTCATGTTGCAGTTCAGGGCAGACGAATGAGCGCATGATGTCGCAGCACACAGCTTTGAGTCAGGGTTGTCGCTGCACCAGCTCGTGCACCAGTTTTTCTCAGTCCCATCGTTGTATCTGCAGCCGTCTGCAGAAAGCCCGCCTGCCTGGTCAAGGTAATCATTTCCGTCTGGATCATATCGTTCGATATCAGCGAAATCAAATAGGATCTTGTTGTTCTGCAGTGCATATTCCCTGATCTGCTCATTCCTCTCATGCAGGTTCCCGTCGCTTCCGCTGCCGTCCAGATGTCCGGTCATGTAGATGAATGCAACATCTGGATATTCTGCTTCAAGCGCAGCCATGTTGCCTAGATAATCATCAGCTATGTCTGATTCGCTGGCGCTGGAGACCTGTCCGCACCATGACCACATGACTACGTTCCTTGATGCACCAGTGTCATCAAGATGGTTCTGGGTCGCAGAAGACCACGCTGTCCTGTCAGGGTTGCCCAGGTCATTGGCGCCGCTCATCCTCCTGTCCCACAATGAAAGAAAATCTCCTGGATCAGAACCAGGATAATCATCACTCCATTCATAAAGCTCTTCAAAAGAGCTGTCAGACTCAAGCACGTTCATCCCTGAGATGATCTGGCTGCCATGCGATGTATGCCCGTAAGTGATATTGAACTGCCTTGCAGCCTCGATATGTTCCTCTGGGATAGACCCGAATTCCTGCACAGAATTATGGTCCGCGACAACCGCCATGACAGGCATCCCGCAGACTAAAAACCAGACTGCCATGATGGTAATTATGCCGCGCATACTGCTCTTCTAAAAGAACTGGATTTAAAAAATTTTTTATTTTTTCGGCTTTGTGTAAAAAGTGCGTCTGTGCCACGAGAGGGGGCATTTGCAAAGCAAATCTCCCGAGGCCAGGCGTAGCTTACGAAGTAAGCGAAGTAGTACTTTTTACACAAAGCCTATTTTTTCCTTTCCTCTTCAAGCCAGGCATTCAGAGCAGAAAAGAACTCTTTGTTGGCCTGTCTGCTCGCAATAAACTTCTCTTTTGTCCTGCTATGCACTATCTCTTCGCTCTTCTCAGGGCAGAACACCAGGGAAGCATTCACAGCGACCCTGCAGTCTGACTTCCCGTCCCACTCATTCACAGGAAGGACATCCCTAAGCCCCCAGTCCCAGGTAAGGTCAACGACTATCCATTTTCCATCGATACAAATCTCGCAGAAGCTGTGAACAGATTCATCCTTATGAGGGATTGATATTATCTCTTCAGGCAGACCGCATTCGCTCCAGCGAAAAGAGCAGAGCCTGTGCCTGACCGAATACCCTTCAGCGCTCGCAGCCTTCATGAACCTCTCATGTTTTCCTATGCACGACAGGTTCTCCTCCTCCCACACAAGCGACAGCCTGTAAGGTATGTCCCGGATAGAATTGAATCTCTTGATTATGTCCATAAAAAAGAAGAAGACTAAAAGATATAAAAAATTAGTCTTTCAGAACTGCTGTGCCTTCCTGCTGCATCTGCTCGAGATATCCAGGTCCGTACATCTTTTTGCCTGTGAAAAAATAAGGCCTCTCTAGCTGGTTCACAACAACGATCAATGGATTTCTCTGGGTTGGTTTCACACTATCAAGGAACCTCATGACTGATTCATCAAAAAGCGTCACAATCGATGTTGCCGGTGTCCCTGTCTCAGCCATATACTGCCTGTCAGCCTTGATATCAAAATTATCTGCAGTTAGTTGCTCCGGCCTTCCTAGGTTCTCATCTGCCCTTGGGTTGTCGCTTGCTATTGCCTCGGGCCATACCTGGAAATATTCCCTTATGGCGTATTCATAGACTCCCATGAATTGTCCTTTCGCATCTTCGTTTGCATATTCCCAGACCATGCTCTGGTTTGGAATCTTGCGTCTAGAAAATCCTTTACTGCCAAGCAGCTGTTCGATGCCTGCAAGATCAGTCTGGCTGTAAACTCTTATTAGATCCATAGATCATCACCTTGTTGTTTGAAACTGTCCAAAATGCTCTTATGATATTTAAATATTCCCGAAAAACCTAAACCCAATATACCACAGCCTCAAAACATCTATCTCCCTTCCACAACCTTTATATATCATGACAAAATTTTTTCAATCACCAGGTCATGGCTCGTGCACGGCCTGTTGATTACTGTCAATAAAAAACTAGAAGAGATATCTCAGTGAGCTATTCACTAAGGATATTAGGAGGGTAAAATGAAAAAGTACGTATACAGTTTTGAGGAAGGAAGCAAAGATATGAAGGAACTATTGGGCGGAAAAGGTGCAAACCTGGCTGAGATGACCAATCTCGGTATACCTGTGCCGCCTGGATTCACGATCTCAACAGAAGTCTGCGATCTGTTCTACAAGAACAACAACAGAAATCCGGATGAGGTAAAGAAGCAGATCGATGAGAAGCTAAAAGAGCTTGAGACCAAGATGAAGAAGAAGCTGGACGACGAATCTGATCCGCTTCTTCTGTCTGTTCGGTCTGGCGCAGCAGTCTCTCTGCCTGGCATGATGGACACAGTCCTCAATCTCGGGATGAACGACAAGAGTGTCAAGGGCCTGATAGCAAAGACAGGCAACGAGAGGTTCGCCTATGATACATACCGGAGATTCCTGCAGATGTTCGGCGACGTTGTGCTTGGGATAAAGCATGCCGATTTCGAGCATATCCTAGGCGCGATTAAGGACAAGAATTCTATTGAATTTGATTATCAGATGACAGCTGAAAATCTAAAGGAGCTCATCGAGAAATACAAGGCACTGATTGAGGATGAGACTGGAGAGCCGTTTCCGCAGGAGCCAAGAAAGCAGCTGGAAAAGGCAGTCGACGCAGTATTCTCCTCATGGAATAATCCAAGAGCGATTGCGTACCGAAAGATAAACGAGATCCGCGGTCTTATAGGAACAGCAGTCAATGTCCAGACAATGGCTTTCGGAAACATGGGCGACACATCAGGAACAGGAGTCTGTTTCACCAGGAACCCAAGTACTGGCGAGAAGAAATTCTACGGAGAATACCTGATGAACGCACAGGGAGAGGATGTTGTCGCAGGTATCAGGACACCCAAGCACATCGACACCCTAAAGGAAGTCATGCCTGATTGCTACGACGAGTTGGTCGAGATATACAAGAAATGCGAGAAGCACTACAAGGACATGCAGGACATGGAGTTCACCATACAGGAGGGCAAGCTCTACATCCTTCAGACTAGGAACGGGAAGAGGACCGCGGCAGCAGCGCTAAGGATTGCTGTCGAGATGGTCGATGAGGGTATCATCGACGAGAAGACTGCTGTCATGAGAGTCGAACCTAAGCAGCTGGACCAGCTTCTTCACAAGCAGCTGGATCCTGTCGCAAAGAAAAACGAGACACCAATAGCAAAAGGACTGCCGGCAAGCCCAGGCGCAGCAGTAGGAGAAGTGGTCTTCAACGCAGAAAAAGCGCATGAAGAGGCTCAGAACGGAAAAAAAGTCATCCTTGTCAGGACAGAGACCAGCCCAGAGGACATCGAGGGAATGCATGCAGCGCAGGGTATCCTCACCTCAAGAGGAGGTATGACCAGCCATGCAGCAGTAGTCGCACGAGGTATGGGAAAATGCTGTGTCGCTGGATGCGCAGAGGTCAAGGTCAAGGAAGACAAGGGATTCTTCGAGATAGGAGAGCTGATAATTAAGGAAGGAGATTACATAACCCTTGACGGCTCCACAGGAGAGGTCTTCGAAGGGAAGATTACGACAGTGGACCCTGATCTTTCAGGAAACTTCTCGACACTGATGGAGTGGTCAGACAAGTACCGAAAGCTCGGTGTCCGGACCAATGCAGACACACCGTCAGATTCCAAGAAAGCAAGGGAATTCGGAGCAGAAGGGATTGGTCTTTGTAGGACAGAGCACATGTTCTTCGAGGGAGAAAGGATAAGGGCAGTAAGAGAGATGATCCTGGCAGAGGACCTCGAAGGAAGAGAGAAAGCGTTGGCTAAGCTTCTTCCGATCCAGAAGAAGGATTTCTACGAGATTTTCAAGGTCATGAAAGGCCTGCCAGTGACGATCAGGCTCCTTGATCCTCCGCTGCATGAGTTCCTTCCGCAGGAAGAAAAAGACATAATCGAGATCGCAGAGAACATGGGTGTCTCGATAGACAAGCTCAAGGGAAAGATAGCTTCTTTGCATGAGTTCAATCCTATGCTTGGACACAGGGGCTGCAGGCTTGCGGTCACTTATCCAGAGATAGCTAAGATGCAGGCAGAGGCGATTTTCGGTGCAGCAGCAGAGATTAAAAAAGAAGGCCAGGACATCGTGCCTGAGGTCATGATTCCGCTTGTCGGAGCTCCGACAGAGCTTAAGTTCGTAAAGGAGATAGTCGACAAGGCAGCAGAGGAGACGATAGAGAAGACCGGCAGCAAGTTCAAATACAAGGTAGGTACCATGATTGAGGTTCCAAGAGGAGCGCTTCTTGCTGAGCAGATTGCAGAATCAGCAGAGTTCTTCTCTTTTGGGACAAACGACCTGACTCAGATGACCTTCGGTTTCTCAAGGGATGATGCAGGAACATTCCTGCGCGATTATTATGACAAGAACATCCTTGAGGACGATCCCTTCCAGACAATAGATCAGGAAGGTGTAGGTCAGCTCATAAAGCATGCTGTCAAGTACGGAAAAAAGACCAGGGAGGATCTCAAGATAGGCATCTGCGGAGAGCAGGGCGGAGAGCCGAAGTCAGTTGAGTTCTGCCATAAGATCGGCCTGAGCTATGTCTCATGCTCGCCTTACAGGGTTCCGATTGCAAGGCTGGCAGCAGCGCACTCAGCCCTAAAGGACGAGAAATAAGTTCCTTTCTTTTTTTTCTTTTCTCTCTTTCTGATGATTAAAAAGATTTAAATATATGGATTCTGAATTTCTATTGATATGTTTTCAAAAGAAGGAGTGAGTCCTTTGATCGGGACAGTTTTACTTATATCGTTTGGAATAGCCTTTACTCTGATAATTGTGAACATAGATTTTTTGAATCCCTGCAGCAATCTCGTGATAGATGTGTCAGAGAATCCTAAGCCTTGCTATGATTCAGATGAGATGCGGTTGAACATGGTTCTTGCTCACAAGAGAGGTGCAGAGATTGTAGGTGTGAGTTACAGGGTTTATGACGGGACGGATTTTGCAGAGAATGATTTTTTTGAGTTCAGGCTCAAAAAGGACAATATCGAGAAGCTCTCCCTGCCTTATAATTTGCAGGAAAATGTCGAAGATATAGAGAAGGTGACAGTGAATCCTATTGTAAAAAGTTCCAACAAGCAGAAGGAATGCAAGAAGCCTTCTTCCCAGATAATACTTTTTGATGTGCCTTTTTGCAGCAATTGACCAAAAGGGCTTAGTCAGAATCAAGGTGCTAATCATCTTCTAGGCCAAAAAGGATTTGCGAA
>CAYMIF010000068.1:0-7959 GCA_964390375.1 uncultured Methanosarcinales archaeon | reverse complement strand
GAACAGGTACAACCCACTAATATTTATAACTGTGCAATAATTATGATTTAGAACACTCTCGATTTCAAATCAAAAGATATAAATATATGAAGATTAAGGAAAAACAGTATGGAGAGGGGACTGGATTATGATTATATGAAAAAGCATCTTCTTGATTATTCAGTCATGCAGATTCATCAGGGTTACAATCCTGAGGACATAAAGGTCGCGCTTCAGTCTTATGGTTATAACAAGGGTTTGATAAATGACATCTATGAGGCGATAAAAGAGCTGAGGCCGAAAAAAAGAGCGCATGTATCCAAGGCTCAGATAACAAAGGATCTGTACTACTATATCCAGAATCTTCTTGTTGATTTCATATCAAAGGAGATTGAGCAGGGATATGATCTTGAGGTGATTCGAAAGGCTCTGATAAACTACGGGCATCATTCTGACATGGTGGATACTGCGATTCAGGCATATGAGACTGGTGACGTTCTCGAGTATGAAAAACCGCTCATGGTTCGTTTCCCGCAGCAGTTCCTGTTTGCCTTGTCTCTTATCTTGATGCTCATAGGCATTGTCGCTTTGTCTATATCCACGAACACGATAATTTTGAAGGTCCTTCTCGCTTTTTTCCCGGCGATTCTGGGAATAATCCTGGCAAACGTCGCAAAGATGAGCATCAGGATGAAGGAAGCAGATAAGTTCATACCCATATTTACCATGCTTCTGGTTATAGTGGTCTTCTATGTTATGATAAGTTTCTCGACGACAATGCAGGAGATTAATAAGTCAGAATATGTTGTTGTCCTCAATGTTATCAGCGCGTTTGTCTTCAGTTCGATAATCTGCGTCTTCTCAAAAGATGAAAGGGATGAGATTATAGCATTAAAGGAAGATTCAGAGATTGAAAAAGAGGACACGCAGAAAGACACCAGCCGAATCTCGCACAATGAAAAAAGCGCAGTTGAGAAAGATTTGGATGAAGTGCAGGATAGTCCACAGCAAGACTCATCCCAGAAAAATACAGATGGGGTTTCACAAAAGAGGATGTTTCCTCCTGCAAAGAATATCCCTTTCCCTGAGGAAAGCACAGAAATTCCATGACCAAAGAGCTGATTTTTTTGTAGACTTTGTTTTTTTAAATTTTATTTTAAAAAAGGCTTCATCCAATAAATGCGACTGTGCCTAGGGAGGGAAGATTTATGCAGTAAAGCTTCCCGTGGTCAGGCGAAGCTTGCGCAGCAAGCAGAGTAGTATTTATTGGATGAAGCCTTTAAAAAAGAAAAATATATAAATCATAATATTTTGAATTCATCTAGAAAATAAAAAAGGAGGGGTAACACCAAAATGAACATGCGTTTTTTACTGACTTTATTCATAATAATTACAGCATTTATTGTAACATCATGTGCAGGAAATTCTGGAGGGGGAGAGGACGAGATTACTGAGATTCTCAGGATAAATCCAGACTGCCAGCCGGATAATGGAAGCATGAAGCAGTGTTGTATAGAGGACTGCCAGGCTTTCTGCAATGAAAATGACCTTCCTATGTCAAAGAATGAGAGGAATGGAAAGAGCTGCGCCTGTTGGTGCGGATAATCATTAGAGGTGGATATTATGCCTACTGAAGAAGACAGGATGCGCGAGATAAGAAGCATCATGGCAACGAACATTCTTACTGTCCCTGAAGATGCTCCGACTATAAAGGCAGCCAGGGAGATGGCTAAGAACAGGTTCAGCTGTGTTGTAGTAGTAAAGAAAGGAAAGCCGACAGGCATCCTGACTGAAAGGGACTTGATATCCCGGGTTTTGATACAGGAATTGAACCCTTCAGATATTCTGGTCAAAGATGTCATGACAAAGCCTGTGATGTCCATACCGCCGGAATCCGATCTCATACCTACAGGAGAGCTTATGAAAAAGCGCAGGATCAGAAGGTTCACAGTCACAGATGAGAAAGGAATGCTCCTGGGGCTTGTCACTCAGACAGATATTCTTGAGGGAATAATCAAGCTTGTCAAGCATCTTGACTGGAAGCTTGTTTCGATGAAGATTTCTGTAGAGGAATATATCGAAAAGCTGAAGGAGACGAAGATAATCTGATTTTTTCTTTTTGTAAAAATGAAAGCTTTAGTTGTATTTTATTCAAGGACAGGAACGACCAGGAAGTTGGGAGAATCCATAGCCCAAAAGCTTGGTTGCGATTCAGAGGAGATAGTCGACCTCAAGCCCAGGAAAGGTATGGTCGGCTGGATCAGGTCAGGAAAGGACGCTTTCAGGAAATTAAGGACTGAGATAAAAGATCCTAAGGCTGACCTGTCAGGATATGATTTGTTGGTGGTGGGCACACCTGTCTGGGCAGGCTATATAGCTCCAGCAGTGAGGACGTATCTTGACCAGAATGCAAAAAAAGTCGGTCAGATAGCTTTTTTCACGACCCAGGGCAGCGCAGCGCCGCAGAAAGCCATGGATGATTTGGCTAAGGCATCGGGCCATAAGCCCAAAGCAGTCCTGAGGCTGACAACAAAGGTAGTCCTTCGCGATGCTGAGAAGATGGACAGGGCTGTGGACGATTTTGTTAAGAAACTGAAATGATCTACATCCTCTGGATATTCTTATAGATTCCAAAATCATATGTCTTATCTTCGGATACTATCACTCTGAATTCAGAGAAGTCAACTTCTTCTTGCATTATGCTTCCGAGTTCTGGGATATCCGTTCCGACAGTGGAATCTGAAATAGAGGGCATGACAATCATTTCTTTATCCTGGAATCTGCCTAAAAGAAAGCACTTGTAGGACTCGGCTCTTTCTCCGCGTGAAAGCCTGAGGCTCGGATGGACATGTCCAACAACCACAAGTTTTGCAGATCTGAATTCTGCATTTTCCTGTCTCTTGTCTCCATGGCAGACATAGCAGTCGCCAAATGAGAAATGGTCAGTGACTGACAGCTTTCTTTTCTTTGTGATAGGCTCTATTATCTTGTCATGGTTCCCGCGGACAAGTGATACTTCTCCTTTTTTCATAAGATAGTCCAGAACCCGCAGAGAGTCTCTCCATTCCTGGTCTGATATCTCTCCGAATTCATGCTTGAAATCTCCGTTTATTATTATCTTTTCAGGGTCGCATGAAGAGAAGATACGCTTAAGCCTTTTTTGTATGTCTTTTCCATGAAACCTGGGAACCATCATTCCCTGTCTGTTCATGGCTTCTTCTATGCCTATGTGCAGATCAGATATGATAATGGTCTTGTGCGATGGAAAATAAAGTGCAAGGTCGATTATTTCATATTTCATTTTTTAGAAAAGTTTGGACAGTATATCGCAGGTGTAGAGGATCATTGCCTGCGTCTGGGGTTTTGTAGGATAGAATCTTTCCTGCTTCTTGTGGACTGAGAATATCCTGATCTGGTTTATCAGGTGTATCTGCTGTGTGATTCCTGGGTCAAAGCTTATGTTTTTGGCCTTCAGTTTCGAGATGAGGTTTCCAAGACCAATTCCTGGGCTTTTCTCAAGCATGTCAATGCCGGTGGTCTCGTAGTATTTCCTGTGAAGTGCTGTCTCAAGCACCCTTCCGCAGAGAATTGTCGCTGCCCGATAGCATCCTGCCGAAAAGCACGACTCCATCTCCTTTAGGTCTTCTTGTATCTCTCCTTTGATTTCAGCAGGTGTGTTCTTTGGAAAATTTACTTTGATCTCCTTGTGCTCTTCATAAGGAAGTTCAAGGTCGCTTAGAAAGCGCACGATCTTCTCTGCAGCAGGGATTAGTTTTGGGTCCATGAGGTCTGTATTTCGAAATAAGCTTACAGATTCCAGGAATCCGTCCGGAAGGGAATTCTTGTCCATTAGTGCAGCAGCACTATCGGCAAGTCTTTTAGCTATATCCTTCTTTCTGTTTACTAAAAGAACATAATCCGAGTGTGCTTTTGTTTTTTTATAGTCAAAATAGTCTGGTCTGGTTTCAACAGATTCTTCAGGCATATTTTCTCTTTTTTTCAGAAGTGACTGTATCTCTTCCATGAGATTGTTTTTCATGGTATTTAAGAATAATCAAAAGTTAAAAAATGTTTTGATTGAGAAAGCCTATTTCATGCCAAAGGTCTTTTCATCGGCCTTTTCTTGACACGGACATAAAGCCTTCCTTGTCTTGTCTCAATCTGTTTGTGTGTCATGACTTTATTGCCATATCTGATTATATCAAGTTTCATTGTTACTTGTCAAGAAAAAAAGGAAAGAACGCCTAATTCTTGACCACCCCCACAAAAACTATTTTATTTAATCCATTTATATATTTTTCTCTCTATAATATACCTATTAGTATACTGCTGTGGCCTAAGGTAATATTAATCAAAAAGAATTTGTTCAGTTCAGATAATGTCTTCATGTCCGATGACGAATTGGACATGGTCGCCTGGATTGATTCCATGTTTTGAGCTGAAACCTGAGTTTACCTCAAGTACATATTGGACAGGAATATTTGAAGAATATGTTCTGCAGGGGTCTTCTTTGCATGGCACTGCATTTTTTTGTATGGCTGCTACCTTTTGGTCTTCTGATATGAAGATCATGTCCAGAGGTATGAGTGTGTTTTTCATCCAGAAATTCTGTTCTTCTGGCTCGCTGAAAACAAACAGCATGCCCTTGTCAGGATCAAGAGATTCACGATACATGAGTCCTTTTGCACGCTCAGATGGGCTCTTTGCGACCTCTGCATTTACTTCTACCCACTTAGATGGCTCTGTTTGGATCAGGACTATGGCTATATCTCCGAAACTACCTGTTTTATCAGTATCCTTGAGTTCGTCCAGGCTTTTTTTGTTACTGGTTTGAAATTTTGTGCATGAGCACAGGATAAGGCTGATTACCATAAGAGCGAAAACAATGGTTGTTTTAGTTCTTTTTGTACTGATAGGCATTTGCATCATATGCAATGACTGCCATGTATATAATGCTTTTCAATTTCACTGATTAGGAGTATCAAAAGATTAAATAATAGGACAGTATTAACATTTTTTGCATGATAGAGATAATCCAGAAAAAAAGTTCTAGTGTCGCATCTGTCAGGATATCAGAATTTCGTCTGAACAGTCAGCTCACTTGGCTGAACTGCTCAAGCCCGACTGAAGAAGACTTCAGCTGGCTTAACAGGACCTTTGGAATACCCAAGAGTGAATTGCATGAATGCATATCAGCAAAAGAGAATCCGAGGATAGAGCACAAGGAGAATTACACTCAGATCCTGTTTAAGGCAGCCACGATGAAGACAGTTGCTCAGACAAGCCTGGTGGGTGTGTTCTTGATAAAAAAGACAGTGATACTTATACATAAGCTCGAGTCAGAATCAGTCCCTTCTTCTGATACTGTAAGCAAAAGCTTCATGTCCAGGGACCATGAGTTCCTTCTTTTCAACATCATGGCTTCACAGGTTCAGAATTTCGATCTCATCCTGGACAAGATAGAGGATCAGATAGACCTTCTGGAGGAGAAGATATTAAACGAGGTCAGGGTCGATTACAACCACCAGTCATATATGCATAAAAAGAGCCTCATATTCTTAAGAAAGGCTCTCAAGAACAATGCAGAGGTGGCCAAAGGTATAAGAAGGGATCACTACAGGATATTTAAGGATCCTGCATTGTTCGACGATCTGCTTTATGACATAAACCGGCTCATGGATCTGGAGGAGATAAGCCGTGACAGGTTATCAGAGATCCTGAACATTTACATATCCAATACTTCAAAGAAGACCAATGAGATTATGAAAGGCTTGACCATTCTGGCATCAGTTTTCGCTTTCCCCATGCTGATCACAGGCATTTACGGAATGAACTTCCAATATGATGCTGTTGAGTCGCCTTTCAACATGCCTGAGCTATTATGGCGCTATGGTTATATCTTCTCTCTTGGCCTGATGCTTTTCTCGATAGTTATCGCTTTCATCTACATAAAGCACAAGAAGTACATATGATTTCTGACATTACCCTGCAAATGCTGCTTCTGGTGGTACGGGCGACAGTTTTTCTTAGGTGCACAACTAATAGGCTATTATGAAACCCTAGCCGTCTGTGCCGTGAGAATATATATCTTTAGGCAATATTCTCAGTTGGGCTAAGCCAACCATTTATGGTTGGCGCACGCCCTACATGGCTGGTCTGCGGGCCAGAGCGTAGGGCCAGGCGGAGTTTTTACGCAGTAAAAACGTAATATACAATGCGAAGCCTAATTCCAATTAGTACGCCTGAGCACGAAGTGCGAAACGTACTTCGCTCCCAATCGGCGAAACCTTGAGCTTGCTCAACGGTTCACGACGACAGTCGTGTGAGGATTGGTAGGATAGTATTTCATAATAGCCCAACTAATAGTAAATTTTAAATATTAGTATAGATATATGTACACTATGATAAATAAAAACTGGAAGACCATTGTCAAGTCAGATGACGTCGAGGCATTAGAGAAAAAAGATGATGACATAAGCATAAGGATAGAGGCCAGGATGAGGCCGGACAACACATGGGACATAATAAAGAGATATTTTAATTCTGAGATAAACTATACTGAAGAGTTCAAGCTCGACGAGACAACTGATCTAAAATCATTCCTCTCTGTTCTTAAGAATAAGAATCTGAATAAAAAGGAGCTTAGGACCCGTCAGCTGCTGAAAGGCAAGAAGATAAGGCTGATACCAAAAAGAGAATTCAAGGAATACAATCTTGAGAAATGGAACTTTAGGATTAACGATGAGCCTATTGAGAACTCTGTCATGATCCGTTTTACAGATACTGTCGATATAGACCTTTATGTCTTTGAGAAATTCTCATGCGTAGAAGACAAGATAATAGATGAGATTGCAGAAGTATTTGGCCTGACTGACCCAGACATTAAGTTGAACTACAACATTTTCTATTTTTCTTCCCGTTCAACAAGGGAGGTAGGTTCCACTGCCACAAAAGAGGACATAAACTGGCTCTTAGGACAGCTCGACTCAGACGATGGAAAAGCAGACATCGAATGAATCTTTTCTTTGATGATTGATTTATGACTTTTTATATTGCGCCTCTCAGATGTTAAATTTAAATATCTTCTTAGCATCTGCCAATCCATGCAGATACATTTTTTTGAGGAATTTCCTGAAAGGGAGAACCTGATGAATGCAAGATACATAAGGTTTTCCTCCTTAATCTATCTTGCGGCTCATTCATTTGAAGACTTCCTCTCCTGCAGGGCAAGATTAAAGGACATAAACCCAGATCTCGAGGCAGCTTATTGGCCTTTGCTAAAAGACTCTTATTGGGTCTCTCCTTTCTCATATACTAGTGAACTTCTAAGGCTGCGTTCAGAGCTGAAAAAGTACATGCACAAGGCAACCTTAAAAGTCCTGATGGATCTCGAGCTGCCTCTCACTAACAAAAATCTGATCTGGAAGAACATGCCTGTTTTTTTCAGGAACAGGAACATAATCAGGTCTATTTTGATGATGCAGGAAAAGTATAACTACCAGGTCAGGACAGCAATCTATCCTGCGCCCTCGAAATTTCATGCAATCTTGATGAGATTCTTTGGAGTCTCATATCCTCAAAGAAGATATAGGCACAAGAACATTATAATGTATTACACGAGCATGATAAAGAAAAAGAGCACATTGCAAGGAATCAAGAGGATGATCAGGAGGGGCCGATACCGTGGAGGAAGACTTCTTCCTGCTCGAAATGATCTGGGTCTTGGAACCATCGCAACAGGCATACTTTCTTACGAGCCGAAACTCTCCCCGCAGGGTTTGCGAAAAGATCTTGCTTTTGCCCAAAGTAATGGAATAGAAACAGCTGTGATCTTCAGGCTTGGAGGGCTTGACAAAGACTATCTTGATGTTATAAACGATTTCGCATGATTATAATTTAAAAAACTCCATGATTGGCATACAATGAGGCTAATATGAAATCCTATGCGTCTGTGCCACGAGAATATATATCTTTAGGCAA
>CAYMIF010000067.1:0-8046 GCA_964390375.1 uncultured Methanosarcinales archaeon | reverse complement strand
TACATGGATTTTTCTCTTAATTTAGAAGTGGTTAATTCTCATCGGAGATACTGTTTAAAATGCATCCTATTTATCTATCACCTACGCTTTTTATTACCCAAATATGCAAAAACAGCAGAATCAAACAGGCTATTATGAGATGTCACATCATATTGTCTCGAGACTTTTGCGACAGGATTGTTTGGTGGTTTAGAGGCATAGGATTGCATAATAGCCCATCAAACAAATACGTTTAAATATGATGAATTAATCTTTGGGTTAAAAACATCATATGGACAATAGTCAATGAACATGAAAAGAAAACAAGAAAAGCGGAATTTCAGGAAATATAAGATATGCGTGATAGGCACAGGTTATGTAGGGCTTGTCTCAGGAACAGGGCTTGCCAATATAGGCCATAAGGTCACATGCGTGGATATAGATACTGAAAAAGTCAAGAAAATAAACAAAAAGGAACCCCCGATATATGAAAAAGGACTCAAGGAGATGCTAGGGAGACTTGTACCTAAAAAGATATCTGCTACAACAGACATAAACAAGGCAGTCATGGACTCGACAGTAATATTTATCTGCGTGGGCACTCCCTCGATGAAAAGAGGCGAGATAATGCTCAACCAGATAAATGAGTCATGCAAACAGATAGGAAACATCATCAAGAAATCTGAAAGCTATAAGATAATTGTAGTAAAATCAACAGTTGTTCCAGGCACATGCGAAGATATAGCGATAAAGACACTCGAAAGGTATTCAGGAAAAAGATACGGACTGGAATTCGGAGTTGTCATGAATCCGGAATTTCTAAGAGAGGGAAATGCGATTGAGGATTTCATGAACCCTGACAGGATAGTCCTCGGCTCGACTGATGAGCGCGCGATAAGATCACTAAAAGAATTATACGGTAAATTCAGCTGCCCGATCCTGGTCACGAAATTCAAAGAGGCTGAGATGATTAAGTATGCATCGAATTCCTTTCTTGCAACAAAGATCTCATTTATCAATGAGATCGGAAACATATGCAAAAGATTTGGAATCGACACGAACCATGTTGCCAAAGGCATAGGTCTTGATGCAAGGATCTCACCGCAGTTTCTCAAAAGCGGAATCGGATTCGGCGGATCCTGCTTTCCAAAAGATGTCAATGCACTGGTTTTCAAGGCCATGGAAATAGGATATAATCCTGTGCTTCTGAGATCTGTCCTCGATGTTAATGAAAACCAGCCAAAGAAGTTCATCGAGCTATTGGAGTCCAAGACAACAATAAAAGGGAAAAAGATTGCTATCCTCGGATTGACTTTCAAGTCAGACACCGACGATATCAGAGAAAGCCCGTCCATTTCAATCATAAAAGAACTCCTCTTAGAAGAGTCAAAGCTAATCCTTTATGACCCTATGGGCATCCCTCTTGCAAAAAGACTTTTCCCTCACCTTGACTATGCAAAATCGGGCCAGGATGCTGTGGACTCTTCAGATGTAGTGCTGATTCTCACAGAATGGCCGGAATTCCGTGAGCTGGATTATCAGGACAAGCTTGTTTTTGACGGAAAGAACATATTCAACAACGGCAAAAAGCCGCAGAACTATGAAGGTATCTGCTGGTAAACCTAAGATACATATACATTCCAGTCATTCTTTATCATACTCAAAAAGCATACCCACGACTTAAGTCGTGAGTCATTACTTTTTTTTTTAGAAATCCTCTTTAGGAAACTCACAACTTTAGTTGTGAGAGGATTTCATTCCGGAAAAAATCCGATTAATCACACACATAGTGTGTTTTTTCCGATAAAATCAGGGTCAAATTATTAAAAAAGAAGCTTGTCCAAAATAGCAGATGGAAACAGAAAAACTAATAGCAAATACAGTCAATTATCTGCGCAATATCGGAGTCTTTTCTGGCAGCCCTGAATTCGAAAAAAGCTTTACCGAGCTTGTATGCGTAGACCCTAGAGGACAATGGGATGAATACAATGGAGTCTATCCATTCTGGCAGCCCAGGCCTGTCGAATTCCATGAGTCCAGATCCAGGGAGATCACTTCGGCAATTCCGGGCATTGGCAGAGAGGATGCGCAGGAGAGGATGCTTGAGATCGTACCTGACTCAAAGGATGCTGTCCTGATCGAGTTAGGGTCAGGATACGGCATCAACGGTGCAGGATATATCGCTTCAAAGAAACCAAACCTGGAAGTGAGAATGGTCTGCAAGAGCTGGGATGGTGATAAGTATGCAAAATGGCTTTTTTCTGACCTGGAAGAGCATGAGATGAGACATCAGCTGAGATTCAAGAGAGGGCAGGAGCATATTTTCGAGCCAGACCTCGAGAAGAGGACAAACCTATTCTACCAGGAAAACGGAATCGGAAACGCAAGGTTCTATCACCATGAAGTCCAGCTGCAGGACGTGGACGGCCATGTGCCTGATTTTTTGCGCGGGCTTGAGGGCAAGGAGATATATCTTCTCGGATATCTTGCTCCGACAAAACTGCCGTTTCTCATGGGCATGATGTACAAAAAGACAAATGCAAAGAGCATGCTGGTCTCCATGTCTGCACAGGAAAAGATAAGACCGGACGAGTTTGTCTGGCAGATAATCCAGAGGAATCTCGACCTTACGGATGATGAACTGGATGGATATATCAAATCTGTACACGATCCAGCCGCTGCAACAGAAAAAGGGAGCCTTTCCTACAAATATGATTATGGAAATCCTGGACAAAAAAGAGCCGGCATGATGATCAAGCTTGGCATGGCTCTTGCGCTGGCAAAAGAAATAGACGGAGAGGTCTTAAGAACAGACTGCAGGTTCCATACAGACAACTACAACAAGGAAGACTATTATGTATCTGCCATCAAGACATAATCATCAATCAGCTGAGCTTTTTTCTGAAGAATTCCACTGTCCTTTTCAGACCCTGCTCAAAAGAGTATTCGGGCGAATATCCCAGCATCTTCCTGGCCCTTGTTATGTCTGAATAGGATTCGTGGATGTCGCCTTTTCTCTTTTCCTTAAATTTCGGACTGATATCTGTATCAAGTATCCTGTTCAATGAAGATATCAGATCCAAAAGAGATGACTTCTCTCCTGTGGCCAGATTTACTGCAGAACCGTCAAGGTCGTGGTCCAGAGCTTTTTGCATCCCTTCAACCAGGTCCAATATGTAAGTGAAATCACGGGTCTGTGTACCATCTCCGAATATGACCGGCGCTTTTCCTTTAAGCATAGACCTGATAAAAAGCGGAATCACTGCAGCATATTCAGATTCCGGATCCTGGTTCTCTCCAAATACATTGAAATAACGAAACGAGAGAGTCTGAAGACCGAAGATATCATGATAAATCTTCATATAATACTCACTGGCCAGCTTGTCAGCGGCATAGGGTGATTTAGGGTCTGGCTTCGAATCCTCTTTTTTAGGGAGGCCTGGAAGGTCCCCATATATAGCTGCGGAAGAGGAGAATATGACTTTCTTTACCCGGTTCTTTCTTGCTGCCTCCAGAACATTAATCGTCCCTACAACATTTATCTCATGGCAGTATGCTGGCAGGTCTATAGACCTTTGCACAGAGGCCACGGCTGCTGTGTGGAAGATCGCATCAACTTTCCTCATGCTTTTTTCCAGGAGATTTTTATCCAGAACAGAGCCTTCTATGAAATCTATCTTGTCCATCACCTTCTGCAGGTTCTTCTTGTAGCCTGATGAAAGATCATCTATCACTACGACATCATGACCGTTCTTCACAAGATCCATTGCCAGGTTGGATCCAATGAACCCTGCGCCGCCGGTTACCATTATTTTCATCTTATCCTAACAAGATTTACTATTGGTTTAAATTAATTGTGAAATTGTGGTCTGAAATATGATCATCATGAACTGTTTTGCAAGAATATGGCACCAGAAGCCTCTGAAACCGTTAAATTTATAAATGAATCCTTTATCCAATGTCATTGTGAACGGTCAAAGCAACCTGGTTCTACCCGATCCCATTCCGAACTCGGTCGTCAAGCAGGTTCACGTTCTTTTCAGTACTGTGCTTTAGCACGGGAACCAAAGAAAGCTGTTCACTCTTTTTCCTTCTTGTTGAATTCAATCCAAAGAACAACCTGATTTCCATTCAGAAATTGACATGACGAGCTCTTCAATCTCAATCAGGCCCTGCTTCCACGATGATATAGATGCCACCAACTCAGATTCAGTTATGCATTCATCTTCCTGGCAATCAGGATCGTCAAGATCTAAAAGACCGTCACAATCATTATCCAGACCATCATAGCAGTTTTCAGCATCCAATGATTCTGATTGATCGAATCCGCCGCAATGACATGAGCAGTCTGAACAATCATCAGCAGTCTCTACGCAGTCTCCTGATTGACAACTGAAATCAAGATATGAGCTGCTGTTGCACCCGTCAAGGAGATCGCAATTGGTGCATGGGGGTGCAGCTCCGCAGGATATATCCGTACCCTGGCATGAACCTGAAGAAAGATATTCAAACACACCAATATCAGGAGCTGAACCCTGCGGAACAGCAACACCATCCCTGTCCGCGGCCCTTCCAATGTCGAGACCCTGGTCTATCGCAGGAGAACCTGACATAACGTGGTAATCCCCTCCCTGGAAATCGACAAACATAGGATCCTGGTTTATGCCTCCGTCTCCACCCCCATAAGCAAACCCCCACCAGATGTTCTTCTGGAATTCACAACCAGCGCTCTGGTAATCCATGTCAACATACCTGACCGGGCTTGTACTGGGAGCATACACGATATTATTCTTGAATTCAACTCCATTAGTCCTCACATAAATATCAACAGCATGGTCGTCAGCTTCAGGATGGACAATCACATTGTTGTATATCTTTATGTCCTTTGCTTCAGTGCCTGGACAACCGCTTTCTGATGAACAGCCAATAGTTATGTCATGACGGCCCATATCCTCTATTATAGTATTCATAACAGTGATATTCTCTGAAGGAGTGCCGATCGCTATACCCATACGATCATCATGGAAATGGCAATTTTCAATCAAGACATTTTTCGCGCTCCAGGCTATAGAGATGCTTGCGAGACCGTTAGAATGCGCTTCACAATCACGGATTATTATGTCTGATCCGGATGTTATATCGAAACCATCCTCTGCGCTGTTGTATGATGTCACGTTCTCAATCAGGTGGTTCGATCCTATCGGGAAATCATCACCGTCCCTGTGGAGGGTTATCGGGTCGTTCGTGACAGTATCGTGCAGGACACAATTCCTGATTATTCCGTTGGATACAGGATGCTCTTCGCTTCCCAACAAAGCTATACCGGAGTTGCCAATGTCATATATCTCGCAATCCTCTATCAGATAACCGTCGACATTCACAAAAAGAATACCGTTACCTATCTCAACGTCGTGTATCTCTACATCGGATATGGTTATGTCCTCTGCCAGGCTTGAATATATTGAGATGCCCTGGCCCTTGACATCGGAAAGCTCAAGACCGGTAATCACTATGTTCTCAAGGTCGATTCCATAACTTGGATAAGCTGTCAGGATTATCGATTCCGGGTCCCCAGGATTGCTTAGGATTGGCTTTGGACCAGACCCGTATGATCCTATTATCATCGGATCATCAGGAAGACCTCCTCTTAAGATGTCCAGCTTTCCTGAGAAGGTGTCCCCGCGCATGAAGCATATGTCTGCTCCCTTCTCAATCGTCCATCTTATGGTCCCTAGCTTGTCCATGGTCCTCCAGGGAGAAGATGGAGCAGTCCCTGAGTTTGAATCATCTCCTGTGGTGCTGGACAGATAATATGCATCACCTTCAGCACCGCATGAATAATCTACGGCATCTACAGGAAGAGAGAGAATTAAGACTATGGTCAATGCCATTATGAATGAAAATAATGACTGCTTCATGATCAATCTCTCATTTATGTCATGCTTTAGGTATTTAAAGGTTTTTTTATGGCCACAACAAAAACATCTTTGCTGCAGTATCTGATAGTACCTGGTCCAAAGGTTGGATCAGATGTTTTTTCCGCGGCCTTTTATATGCGTTGAGTTTTGAAATATTAGCGAAAATTATTTAAAGCAATTACGCACTGATATCGATAAATGGCGAAGAAGTCGAAAAAAAAGGGGCTCAAAGAAGAGATCACAGAAAGCATAGGCGAGGCCTTCCGAGACCAGCTTAAAAAGAATGTATTCTCAAATATCAGGAATTTCATCAATTCCATGATCAGCAAAATAGAGAGGTCAGTCTATAACATTGAACAAAGCATAGTAAACAACATCATCTTCATGACAACAGCCATATTCGGCATCCTTTTATTCTCGATAGGAGCATCAATGTTCATAGATAATTTCTTTGGACTTCCGTTCGGCACAGGCTTTATGATTATCGGAATTTTCGCTATAATCATATCAACAATATTTTTTACAAGAGCCAATAAAAAATACAGAAGAAACGAATGAAGAATTCATCAATTCAACCTGAGGTGAAAGCATAATGGCAAAAAAAACAAAGAAAAAGGCAAATACCAGCAAGAAGAAAGGCACAAAAAGCACTGCTAAGAAGAAAAAAGACCTGGCTAAGCTCAAGAAAAAAGTCGTGGAAAGCAAGAAAAGAGCAAAGGTAGACATCAAGAAGCTCAGAAACAAGGCAGGTAATGATCTGAAGAAGGTCGAGAAGGAGATCAGAAGAGAACTTGGACATGTCAAGAAGATTATCCAGGATTCTGAGAAGAAACTCGACAAATATGTCAAGAAGCATCCGAAAAGGTCTGTGAAGATCGCTGCCGGAGTCGGTGCTGCAACAGGAGCTGCAGTAGGTATCGGTGCGACTGCCCTTGCAAGAAGAAGAAAAAGAAAGAAGGCACAAAAGAAAACAAAGAAATAATCAAAGCTTTATTGTCAACTCTTTTGTCTTCAGATTTATATCTTTTATTTTTTTATGTTCTTTTAATCTGTTTTTTATCTCCTGCCAGGAATATTTCTCTTTTGCTTTGTGGATAGTCCTTATCATCTCGTCGACCAAGGCGTAGTTCTCGTACATAAGTTCGCCCTTCCTCTTGTTGGCCTCTATCTTTTCAGCAAGGGATTGGAGCTGTTTCTCCTGATTATTAAGTATCTTTAAAAGCCTCTTTACCTCGCCCTCTTTTCTGGTTGACAAAGCTTTCTTCTGTTCATCTATTATGCTTTGTCCGAAGATAGAATCAAGAGCACTGGATATTGTCCTGAAGCTTTTCTTGTCAAATGATTGAAGATGCTTAAGATCAATCACTGAAAAAGCCTTCAGCTCTGATCCCTGAAAATACAATGCTGGATTAGGCTTCTCATCGAGGACTTTTTTCATCATATCGAATAAAGCTCCGGAATCTACATCCATGGGCGACATTTCATGAGGTACCGAAGAACGGAAGAGTATCTCTTCAGCAAGGAGCCCGCCCAATGACAGGCGGACAGCTAATGCGCTACCTATCTTTGTCATCCTGGATCCATTTAGCAAATCAGTGAATCCTTTTTTGTCGATCGTGAACGGATCCTGCTGGAAATTCGGATAGACATATTCCTTTCCCGGGAGTAAGTCCCTTTCCTTCCATCTCTGGGGCTCAAGTAAAGACACTATCTTCCTGTCCTTGTCATATACTATGCAGTTGCCCTTGCTGAAAAGTTCAATCGAGAGAGTCAACTCTTCTTCTTTTCCTCTGAATACTATCTCAATTATCCGCTCGAATTGCAACTGGCGGATGTCAATGATGCGCGCTGCAGCGAGACGCTTTCTGAGGAACATACAGAAACCAGAAGGATCCTGAGGCATGTCCTGCTTAAAATCCGTCAGATAAATCAAGCCAGGCAGGGTTATCCTCAAAATAGACTTCCCCTTAGAAGGGATGTGCAGAAGAAAGAGCAACTCCTGCTTTTTCGGGTGATATACCTTCACAAGCTTTGCGTTTTTCAGCACCTTTAACTCCTGCACGAGATGATGTATCTGAAATGCTGATAATGATAATTTCATCTATGTTAAACCTCGCACAATTTTATAGCTTTTCCTTACAAAAAAGGT
>CAYMIF010000066.1:0-8185 GCA_964390375.1 uncultured Methanosarcinales archaeon | reverse complement strand
TTGCCTAAAGATATATATTCTCATGGCACAGACGGCTAGGATTTCATAATAGCCCTAGAAATGCTAAGGTTTTTATATAATCTAATATTCACTTTTTTTACGATGTTCGCGGTTCAAAAAAGAGTTAATTTCTTAAAAAACATAAAGCGCATAAAGATTCTTGAGATGCATGAGATAATGCCTTCCCGCGTCAGGGTTGAGCTTTGTTCCGGAGCAAAAAGAGGAACATATCTGAGCTATCAAGAGGTTGCTGGTATCCTGGATGAGTTGAAAGCCAGCAAAATAAAGAACGTGACCTTTGTCGGATCTGATGGCTATAATCCTATAATCTTAAAAAATATTCTGAAGCTTACCCGACACATGAGGTTCTATGTCTCATTAGAGATAAAACCCAGAGCTTTGGTCAAGAACTTCAAATCCTTGGGCTATGTAAACAGGGTAGTACTCATCATAAATAATAAAAGACAGATAAACAAGGAGCTTTTTGATTCTGTAAAGAGAAAGGAAAAGTCTCTTGATATATGCATGGTCCTCAATCACCATATCATTAATTCTCTTGATGATCTTTACCTGGTCATGGACAATCTTAACTATGACGAGTGGTTCTTCGTGCGGCCAAGGGGTGAGAAGAATCTGATCTCAAGAAAGAAGATGTCAGCGACTATCCACAATATCATGAAACTGAACAAGAAGTATTTCAAGAATGTGTTTATCTTAAGTCCGATGCCTTTCTGCATCGATGATGCAGACTGCGTCTGCAAAGTATGCATAGGAGGCTTCAATGAATCAGGATACACTGATATATCAATCGATGCAAGAGGGAGAATAAAACCAGATCTATCGTCAAATGTATATCTTGGAACAATCAAGAACAAATCCATAAACTCGTGCTGGAATTCTGATTACATGAAACGCGTCAGGCAATTCAAGAACGTAGCCAAGATGTGTCTTTACTGCAATTATCTGTTCGTTTGCGGCGGCGGCAGGATTGACAAGAGCACGCAGTTCAACTATTTTCCGACAGACCCGCTTGTCAGAAATTAGTCATCCATACTTGCTCTTTGATTTGAGAAACCTTTAAATATATGTTTGATTAGAATATCTCATATCATGCAAATAAGTGATAAAAGAGGTAGATTATTCAATAATAAATCTGTTTTTCTTCTCCTAGCTATGGTATCTTTATCATTGGCTGTGTATGCCGGCTCCTACGGCAATACCGGCGGATACAATCCGACAATAGGCACGCAAATAGAAGACACTTCTGGAGAAGGAGGAGAGGCTGGAGAAGGAGATGCGAGCATCGATGATTTTGATCATTACATGAACATGGCTTTTGTCATTAATTGTTATGACGGCTCTAGGGCAGAAGCACATGATGTCGGGGCAGAAACCGGGAGGACGGTATTTTCTGATTATGCTGATTATTACAGGCGAGAAGGCGGAGCTTTGATAGGCGGAGGCGCTGATGTCTATCCTCCTATGTATCCAGTTGAGTATGAATATCTATATCTTGGTACCTATACTTATCAGGATTGTAATTTATTGGGCTGCACAACAAGAACAGCAACCGGTGAGGCACCATGGTCTGATGAACCAAGAGTAGGGTATTTTGAACAGAACCTCTCTTCCCTGACAGATCCGAAATTTGCCAGGTTCGAGGCAAGAGGAGGATATAAATGCCTTCTTTGGACAAGGATCGACCATACCAAGTTCAAGGCAGGCGAGTATCCAACCAAGGATGCGGAATGGTGGAACAATACTGCAGTTGACGAATATGTGGACGAGATATCATATCAAGTAGACTGGGACAGAAACAGGAGCCAATGTGAGCTTATCGGTGGCGCATGGAATGATGATAGCTCTTTTGAAGGGTATCAATGCTGCGGAGATGATTACATATGGGTAAACAACGTACCAATTAACTATTCTTTATCTTTTTCAGACGAAGAACTCGAGACCCGCAAGAGCATGGATAACCTCTGCCTTTACAGCAATACACAGGCAGATGTGCCTTATGGAAATTGCTGGAGCCGGGAACCTGAGAACTGGGGGCTGCAGGACAATCCGCCTCTATTCATAGCATGCAATGAGGATAATATCCAGAACGGTTATGCATGCGATGTGCCAAATGGGGATCCTTACTATAACCTGCCTTATGATGAAAAACTGGACCTGGATAATCCGGAAAATCCGGACGAGGCCGAGAGCATGGTCGCAGACAGCGAAGCAGAATTCTTCTTTTTCGGACATCCAAGATATAAGGTACCTGTACTTGAAACCGATATCGGCAAATGGTCTGACCAGGATGGCGCGAATCCATTGGTATGCGTGCATGAGTTTGATAATACTGAAGGCGCAGGAGATACTTTCAGATGGATGCAGCCTCAAGATGCTGCTGATCTTAATCCATTCTATTGCGAGGTCGTACTTGGCTATGGATGGACTGGCGAGAGGTGCTGCCATAACCTTTCTGGTTATATAACATATAATGATGAAGAACGTGACCTTGCACTCAGCACCAATATAGGAGAACAGTTCCTGAGCGAACTTGGCAACTATGTCCAGAATTACCCTACCCTCTTTGAGCATGTTTTCCAGAATAAATATGATCAATACAAGGATCTTTCATTGACCGAGGACAATGTCGCCGACAATAAAGCATGCTGGGAAGGAAGTGCAGTTCTACATAACCGTGCGTTTGCCTCGGATCCATCTGATCCAGGAACAATGGATGTCTTGAACTATGATGGCGTATTCTATGGATGTGCTGATATCGATGGACAAACCGTCATCGATAATTCTTTGCCTGGTCTTGAGCAGTCAGAAGACCAGCCGAAATGCACAATACTCGGAACGCACGTATGCGCCTATTATAATGATTCCTGGGTCGAACTTAAACTAGGCTCTGTCGAAGTGCCGACGATTGCTGAATCAAAACTCGGCTATGTGGCAGGAAAAAACACTGCTTATCCGAGCTTTGCTCCAAACAATACGGAGGTTGTGGAGTGCTGCCTGTCAGGAACCTGCTGGGACGGCGGCTGGCTTGAGGAAGGAAAGTGCGTGGGAGAGGATCAGCCTTACCAGATGCTGAGGAATCCTGACGGGACACCCAACCCATCTACATGGAAGCCATTCGACAACCAAAATGACATCGATTCAAAGATAATCTATAAATGCGACAAAGGCAAATGGGTGGAGACTGAACCGAAGTTCAACTGGTGGGATGACACAAGAGATGTCAAATACTGCGCCAGCAATAATTCCTGTGCATGCTCGACCGATGAGGAGAGCAGCTATTACTGCATGCATTACAGCTGCGATGAGACTGCTTATGACAGCAGGGTAAACTGCGTACCAAAATACCATGATGAAGGATGCACGAACAAGACGAACTACTTTACTGAAGACCATTACTGCGAGGCACAATATGCCGGAGATGGAAGCGGAACTGTCGTGTCTGCAGAATGGACCAGCAGGACGAAACTTCTGGCTGCCTATTTCTGGAAGATAGCACAGGAGAAGAATCCCGATCAATATGTCATATTCTGCGACTATATCTCAAGCTCTGTAAATGACCTCACCTCATATGCTGATGACATGAATCTCTTCAGCAATCCTTACTGCGTGCTGAATGTCTCCGGACAGGTCTATGTCGGAACAAGCATCAGCGGGAAGGATATGCTTCTTGAAGAAGCTGAACAGAAATACGATGACCCTATGAAGATTGAGGATGAGGTCAACAGGTTCACAAGCAACGGAATTGGTATAATAGACATTCTACTCGGCGGACAGGGACATCTGACATTATATGATTGCGCTGATGCAGAGACCGTAGACAGACTCCATGGAGAATTCCAAAGATGTGAAGATGACAACAACACGGTCTATTTCAACAACAAGACCCTTCAGATATTCTATACAAGAGAAGGCATAGATACTGTCCCGACAATGACTGAAGCCGATTATATCAATTTCAATGATTTTTTGAAGGAGAAGAAACAAAAAGTCCAAGGTTATATCCAATCCAGAGGGACATCTACTTTCAGCAGATCCTTGCATATTGATCTTGTGAATTATGTTTCAACCTATGACAGGCTATATATCAACAAGAACTCTGATAAGGTGATATTAGGAACCATGGATGAGGAATTCCTTTCAGAACGAGTTGTACCTGAATATAAGAAGAACCTTAGGAATGTCTCCTTTGTAGTGTATGAGGGCCTGGATATAGACTGCGATGAAGTAGCTGAAGCATCTCTTGATGATTCCCTGCTGGTCTGCGGAGAGCATGAAGACGCTGTTATTGTAATCGAGACCGGTGTGCTTGCAACAGATGATTATGGCAAAATAAACGGGCTTTATCACTGGAATGATCTTACCTCGAAAGTCAGACTGAGCGGCAGCGGCTGATTGGGTTGTTCAAATGCAGGATATGTAGAAATTTTATATATAGGTTCTTTTATAACTAAATCCAATTTAGAATCATAACTGTCTGTCTAAATCGAAAATGAGGTGCAAAAAAAGCCAGGTCACTGTTTTTATTATAATAGGAATCATCCTAGTGTTCGTCATATTTCTTCTTATGTATTTCAATGCGTGGTGGAACCAAAAGCAGATTGAAGCGGAGGTCAACGAGATACAAAGGATTCTCAACGAAGACAAGATGTGGAGAACAGCAATCACGTCATGCTTAAAACAGACAGCAGAGAAAGGACTGTTTATCCTTGGAAGGCAAGGAGGGGTGATATATGATAATCAGGCGCCAGGAACAAGGGAGTATCTCGGCCCTCCTCTTATAAAATATGGAGTGGCTACGCTGCCTTTCAAAGGCATGGACTATGACAATAATGAAGAAATCATCTATGATGTGAATTATGGGATACGCGTACCTGAACTAGGCTCTCCTGGCCACCCTCTACCCCCGAGTTATCCTTATCCTGGCTGGCTTATAGAAAATCCGCATGACCCAACTTATCATTATAGGGCGTATTACAATACACTGGGGGTGTCAAAGAACAATTTCGGGAAGCCATACATTCCACCGCTGTGCGATTATTTTGGCGAGAATCGGCTGAACAAAAAGACACTGGCATGCCGAAGCTATGACAATCCCAGGTACGAATCTGTACATGATTCTCTACAGGAATATCTTGAGATGTATATATCAGAAGAAATGGCCAAATGCAGCGAGATACTTGAAAACGTCTCTGTCCTTAGAGGCAGAAGGATAAAAAAGGGGAATATCTCTGTCAACACAACCATCACGACAGACTATGTCTATATAGGTGCAGATTTTCCGCATAGCATCCAGATAAAATCCTCCATGAAGAGCCTGAAGCTTGGCAGGTTCGATACCAAAGTAAAAATAAGATTGAGGCAGATCCATGAATTAGCAGAGGCATTGGTCTATGAAGACAATAACAACGTTTTCTTCTCTGCGTCCAGGGATGCATCGACACTCTTATGCCAGGATAATACTGGTGCTACGGTCAGCTGCCTAAAAGAGAACATGAGCGTAACCCATTATTCTGATGTCTGTACCTTTGAAGGCGTCAAGTGCGGTGATGTCGGCGACAGTTACAAGGATGATATCTACGTCATTACAGACAAGGAAACACAGATCAGCGGACAGCCTTATGTGTTCCAGTTCGCTGTGCAGAACAGAAGACCTGCGCTTGACCTTATACGCACTACTGAATCGGGCACTATCGCTGCAAAATATGATATAATCGCGACTGTGAACGAGACAATCGTACTTAACCCACAGGGTTATGATCCGGACGAAGACCATTACAATGAATTCTGGTTCATGGATGGCAACTATTATTACAGCGGATGGAAAGAAAGCTATAATGAGGAATTCCTGATAGAAAAATGCAAGCTTTTCCCTGATGATTGCAAAGCAAATCCAGAAGACTATACATACAGAAGAAATATCTCTGTGGGACTATGGACTGGATCGCCAAGCTACAGGATGACTCGCAGGAACGCAACTTATACACCCAAGGATAATGATATCGGCCTGCATGAGGTACAGGTAAAGGTATGTGACAGCGGGGATGCAAACTGCGACTGGCAGAATGTCAGGATACTCGTTCAGAACAAGCCAATGCTCGGCGGAGAAAGGACCTATGAGGATATTTCTCCTCATATGGCATCTGTCGAAGACCCCTTTGTCATAGCAGCATTTTTCTTCAGAGAGCTTGAAGACATAGAATATTATCTTTATGATGATGTGAGTATACCTTCGATGATGGATGAGTTCGGTATCATCAATTCCACAGACAAAAAGATAGTAATCCCGGATGCGCTCGGAGAAAACTATGACATAAATACAATAGTAGATAAAGTCTGGAAGAAACTGGGCACACATAAGATAAATATGCAGATCTGGGGGGGCCAAGGAGGGCAGATTGTCAGTTTCTATAATGATTTCTTCTTTGTCAATGTTACACAGTGCCTTCCACACAGGAATTTGGATTCACCGATCTACCCGTTCAATACAACTGACGCTTTTTTATCAAACCATACTTGCTGTCTTGGAGATCCATGGGGAGATACATCTGAATGGAAACCCGCAGATTCCAATACCAAATGCTTTTCGAAGACTGAATATGGATGCTATCGCGATTTTGATGAATATCCAGGGGTGACCCCTATAGCATATGAAAAAGATGGAACAACAAGAATCATGAATACAGCTTCCCTTGAGAATTCGAATGCAGTATGGAAACGGATTGTTGAAGGATATTGCGATGGGGTGAGAGGGAATGTGTGTGCAGGACCAAAAAAAGATATCAGGATAAAAATTGTGGACTGCAACAATGAATGCGAGTTCTGCCAATACAACAGCACTCAATGCGAGATAGTCGCCAGAGGAACGCCTTGCAATTTAGGACAGACTGTCTGCGCTTTTGGCGAGGGCAAGGAGATATATGATCTTACTGACGGGTCAAGGAAAATATATTCTGTGAACTATGGGAACAGGGGAACAATATATCCAGAAGGCAGTCTTTGCGGCTATGGCTGTGACGGTGTCGGAAACTGCAATATAGCAATTGACTGCACGTGCGATAATGCAGTCTGCTCACCAGAATGCACAGGTGTCGATGACTTCCTGTGGGAAAATGTGTCAGGAAACAGCGGAAAAGCTTATTGCTATTTTGAATGCAATACAGAATACTGTCTTTTCGATGAGATGGAACCCATCTGTCCAAATGACAACAAAGGACAGCCCACATCCTGTCTCAGCCAGAAGAAATGCCTGACTTGCTGCTCTAATAACGCAAGAGAGGGGATATGCCAGACCGGAGTCACATGCACAAAGGACGGAACTGATTACGGTGTAGATTCTGAATATTGCAAAGAACCCGGTTCCAGGATGCTGAAATCTGTAGGAAGCAATGAATATATCTGTTTTGATGACAGCTATAATGAGAACAAGAAATGTGATTCAGACGGAAGCTGCCTGACAGGTGATGATAGCTGGAACCTGCTAGAGTGCCAGGAGGACATGACTCTTGCGATAGATGCATGCACCTATTCGATAAACCATTGCACTACACCTGCTGGTGAATGTCTTATCCCTCTTATCGGAAACGAGTTGTGTACTGATTCTGGCTGGAGCACTCTGGAGTCGCTTTTCCTGAGTTATCCCGGAGAAGGGCAGGTAGGTGTATGCATGCCGGATTCGTTCTGCGGAGGCGGCTCTTATTATGATTCACCTTACTGCTATTATGATTTTGACTGTAGTGACTCTGGCTGGGTCGCTGGCCAGAAGGATGAGTGCATAACCAGAGGGACAAACCTGAGCAACTGGTGTTATTATGAGGTCGACTGCGACAGCAGCAATGGATGTGAATATGAGAGGCAGCATTTTTCAACTGTAAGCTGCAGCACAACACAGAAACCCTGCTGCAGGGCAGGTCTTGGATGGAAATGCGAGCCTCTAGGAACAGTATGCTGAGGCTGTTTTATAATATCCTCTCTTCTGGCACAGACGGATATAAATGTGCTAAACCTCATATAAGTTGACTTAACCTTTTAATAGATGCTGGTTACTTGTGCTGGCCAAAAGTGAAATTTTAGCATCTTTTTTAAAATTCTAAAATTATTCGAGATAAATGATGCTGCGTTCCCGTAGGGAGCCTCCCGAGTTTGGTTAGTAATTCACTAGCCAAAC
>CAYMIF010000065.1:0-8654 GCA_964390375.1 uncultured Methanosarcinales archaeon | reverse complement strand
CCAATCATATAATTAAATAAAAATTGGAAAAAAATTCATATACTAATCTATGACTATTGGGACAACGCCTAATATTAGGCTTTGTGTAAAAAGTACTACTTCGCTTACTTCGTAAGCTACGCCAGGCCTCGGGAGATTTGCTTTGCAAATGCCCCCTCTCGTGGCACAGACGCACTTTTTACACAAAGCCCCAATATTAACAAAATTTTTATAGCAGATACTTTGTCAAGAGCTTATGATAACATTATCTACCTCTACACAGAAAGGCACTAATGATATCTTCCAACGGCTCAAGATGATGGAAGGATTCGACATAGATGCAATAGAACTGGGCGCTATGCATGATAAGGTCCGGGACCTAAAAAAGCTTTATTCGAGACTCGCTGATGTTCAGAAAGATTTAATCGTGCATTGCTTCTTTCCTCCGGCAGATGTTCCTTTCATGGTCAATATCGCTGCAAAACCAGGGCCGGTTCTGAAGAATTCTCTGCGACAAATCAGGAATTCCCTTGAATTCTGCGAAAAAATCGAGGCAAAGCTTTATACCATGCATCCTGGAACAGTGGATGAATCTGAAAATGAAGAAGATAAAGAGAAAGCATTTTCCCGTTTTTTGGAAAATTACGGCTATGTACATGATCTTTCACAGGATTATGATGTTCCTGTAGCTGTCGAAAACAGCAACAGGGCAGCAAGACATTTCCTATATGATCCTGAGCACATCCAATCTGCGCTCAGGGAATATCCAAAGATGAGACTTCTGATCGACATAGGTCATCTCAAGCTTGCTTCAATCGATGCAGGATTCGATATCAGAGATTTCATATCCAGATTTCAGGATAGTGTGTCTGAACTTCATATACATGACAATGACGGCAAGTCAGACCAGCATCTGCCTCCCAAATCAGACAGCATACTTTCAATGTTCAGAAAAGATATTCTTCAGAATTCTTATCTGACTTTGGAGGGACAGAAAAACTGGGATGATAGTCAGGTCAAAGATTCAATCGCTTTTTTAAGAAAGATGATTTAAAATGCTCTGGCTTGTATGATTCAAGCCTCGTGACTATAATATCCTGCCCCTTTTTCTCTATCTCTTCTTCCAGGCCCTTAGAATCTTGGTCATAGCCAAGACAAACGATATTAGGCATTTCCCTGAAGACTACCCGAAAATGATCGTGCTCATCTCCCAGGATTACCTTTGTTACGAATGGAATGTGTTCTACTGCTTTTTTTCTGCTTATTTCGTCATTATAAGGAGATTTCCCTTTGATGTTCCTGACTGTCTTGTCCCTAGCCACAACAACTGTCAGCTCATCACCGAGCTTCTTTGCGCTCTCCAAGTAAAACAGATGCCCGTTGTGCAGGATGTCAAAAGTTCCAAATGCCATAACCTGTGTCATAATAGATAGGACAATTGACTTTGAATTATATGTTTTTTGGAAACATTTAAATATTTTAGCTCTTATGAAAAAATGATATGAATAAACACCATATTCTCATAATTTCTGTATTGTTCTGCATATCCATGGCAATGAACACATACCTTATCTATAACAGGTATTTCGGGCTTATAAATGAAAACGATTTTGTGAACCAGATTTCTGAGTTTTCACATAAGTTCAACCAGACTACTGACGAACTGGTTCTTCTCTCCTTCCGCAAGAACAACATGGTGATGATGAAAGCAAACAGCACAAAGACTCAGGATATGCTTGCTGATATGAAACATGATTTCAGTACGCAACTAAAAGAATACAAAGAAAGATTAACGATAGTTCGCAATCGATCTGAAGCGCTTGATTTCAAATCAGAAGAATGGGAGAGACAGGAAAAACAGATCGAAGATAAGATTGACTTTCTTCATGCAGTTGAAGAGTATGCTGGGCTTATGAGACTTTGCGGGACAGAAGACCATGGAAACGATCTTAGACAGTGCTTCAGGAAAGCTTTAGAGAGAGAAAAACTTCGGCAGGAGTTAACATTGTCTGAAAAGGATCAGGATGACGAAGGGCAAACAGATCACAAGAAATTCATTCTGGAAAATCACGGTGATCAGGATTTAATCATAGAGAATATTGAAATTTTCCTTAATCTGAATGCAATTGAAGAAATATCATGCAGCGCGAAAGTCCTTGGTCCAGATGAAAGATGTGAACTGACAGTCCCTTATGATTGCGGTTTCTCTGACAGATTAACCTTATATTATCAAGGTGAAAGAATAGTTAAGAGATGGTGCTGAAGATGACTTTTTTCACAAAACTCATGGCTGTGTTTTTATTTTTCTTGGCATTGTCTTTTTCCCTGAATATCTACCTTCTTTTTGCTAACAGGACCCTTGCCAATAACCTGGAAGCAAAGGAAGACAGATTCAACAAACTTGTATCTTCGATGCATGTGATGGTCAAACAAAAAAACAGGTACAGGGCAGATATAAACTACATAATCTCTGAGATCAATGAAACAGTTGAAAAAAACAACCTGCTTAGGTCTGAAATTGAGGACCTCAATCAGCAGACAAATAAAATATTACAGAAGATTATTCTTTTGGATGTAAACAACACTATCATGGATCTTTATATGGATGAACATACGAAGCTAAATGCAAAGAATTTCGACAAAATCAGAGAAACAGCTTCGCAATATCTTGATGCAAAGGGTTATGAGTGCGGAGATGATCTGGCATCAATCACTAAATGCTTCCAGGGATTGACTCACGACATACAAAATGATGCTGGATCTATTTCCTGTGGTGATGACGGAGAAGGCCACATCAGTTGCATCAATTTAGGGGATCATCCTCTGCTCTCTGGATCATTTTCGCTATATGTTGATTATGAACTTAGGGAATCCAGCTGCCTTTGGGATGATATAATCAGTCCTTTGGAAGAATGCAGATTTTTAGTTTCTGACTGTGATAGATATGAATTATCTTATAACAGCCAAGAGATATATGCTGATAACTGCTATTGAGAGGCATAATCATTTGTATTAGAACCTATAAAGCCTGATGTCTTATTTTCGCAAAGATTTTAAATATCTTAACTGATTCTTCGGTTTTCATGAAGTCGAGAGTGATAGTCTCTGCTGTAATCGATAACGGAAATTTTCTTCTTTTTGGACGAAAACCTACATTTCTGAACTGAGATGGTTTCCACGCAACAAGATTGAGAGTATTGAACAGATCCGGCCTTCATTGAAACTGTTATGGGAGATAGGATATATTGAATAATATGTCTTAAGTCAAGACCCAATCGCAAAATTTAAATAGTAGTTATTATTGTAAAATAACAAACGCTTTTTATAACTATGCAATGAGGTGTACAAAAAAATGGGAGTCATGAAATATGTTCTAATTAGTCTTGTGATATTGACATTGTTCCTTTCTGGATGCACTAATATACCAGAGGATCTGGTATGCATCAGCAAGTCAGAGCTGACAGACAAGGACAAGATAGAAGAGTTTATCGATACAGCTCTTGAAGAGATTGAAGCTGAGGAAGGCGGCGAAGAGCTATCTGATCTTGAGGAAGAGATGAGAAAGCTCGAGGAAGAGCTAGAAAAGGAAGAAGAGCAGGAAGAGGGAGAAGACACTCCTGAGATGACGCCTGAAGAGACTCCAATGACAACTCCAGATGAGACTCCGGATGAAACTCCGCAGGAAACTCCAACACCAATACAGACACCATCGTCTGACATTCCGACAAGGGAATACACAGAAGGCGATCTCGTGTCTATAAATCCACAAGCAAGCGATGCTGATGGAGATCCTGTGACATTCAGTTTCACCGAACCACTTGATGATGACGGAGAATGGCAGACAGAAGCCGGAGATGCAGGAGAATATATTGTCACTGTCACAGCAGACGACGGAAAGACCCAGGTATCGCGACAGCTGAGGCTTGTTATCCTAGGCACCAATACCCCGCCAGAACTGGATGTCGATACACAGATAACAGTAGATGAGGGCGAAAGTGTCGAGATTGAACCGACTGTAAGTGATGCTGATGGAGATTCTGTGCAGGTCACCTATTCAGGATGGAAAACAGTTCCGGAATTCACGACAGGCTATGATGATGCAGGAGAACATGTCATAACAGTAACTGTTGACGACGGAACAACCCAGACTAGCGAGGATGTGACAATTACAGTCCTGAATACAAACCGTGCGCCGGTAATCGAAGAGATAGATCCGATAAGCGCAAACGAAGGGGAGACCATCGAGATTGATGCAGAAGTCAGCGATCCTGACGGAGACAATGTCGAAATCACCTATTCAGATCCATTTGATAATAATGGAGAATGGGAGACTGACATCGGTGATGCAGGAAACTACATGGTGCAGGTCAGAGCATCTGACGGGGATCTTGAGACAATCGAAAGAATAACGGTTGTTGTAACCTCTCTTAACAAGGTTCCGGTCATCGACATAGACCAGTCAATGATAGTCAATGTCGGAGATACAGTCGTGCTTGAGCCGCAGGTCACTGATGCTGACGGAGATGACATCGAGATCAGCTATTCCGGTTGGATGACCTCAAACACAAAGGTTGTCGAAGAAGAGGATGCAGGAATCACGCACACTGTGACTGTCACTGCAAGCGATGGACAGGCTGAAAGTTCGGTTGATGTCAAGATTGAAGTCAACTCTCCGCCAGAATGGGATTTCGGATTTGAGTAAGCCTTATTTTTTTTTCTTTTTCTGATATTTCTTTTTTTAAAGCAATCTTTTTAAGTGAGTGCTGTTTCTTTTCATAAAATGGACGAAAAAAACCAAAATCTCCTGCCTTTTGAAAGGATCACACGCAGATTGTTGATAAAAAAAGAAGCAGAAACGTCTGAAAAATTCGGCAAGTCACCAGATCATAGGCCTATATCAGAACTTGTGAAATCAGCTATAGTCAATATAGACAAGCCAAAAGGACCGACCTCACATCAGGTGAGCGCTTATGTCCAGAAGATCATGGGTTTGTCCAAGGCAGGGCATTCTGGCACTCTTGATCCAAAGGTTTCAGGAGTGCTTCCTATAGCATTCGGCAGAGCCACAAGAATCGTGCAGGCGCTTCTTGTTGCTGGAAAAGAATATGTAGCGCTTATGCATCTTCACAAAAAGGTTCCTGAAGACCAGATACAGCAGGCATGCGCGAAGTTCGTCGGCAAGATAAAGCAGCTTCCGCCGATAAAATCTAGTGTAAAACGCCAGATGAGATACAGGAAAGTCTATTATATCAATATAATAGAAATCGACCAGCAGGATGTATTGTTTTCTGTCGGGACCCAGGCAGGAACATATATCAGGAAACTCATCCATGATATTGGGCAGGAACTAGGCTGCGGAGCCCATATGGCAGAGCTTCGCAGGACAAAAGCAGGTCCTTTTGGAGAAGAGAGCCTTGTTACATTACAGGACCTCTCTGATGCTATGCATTTTTATCTGAACAAGAATAATGACAGGCTGATACGACATTGCTTACAGCCAATTGAGAATGCTGCAGGACATCTTCCGAAAATATATGTAATAGATACTGCTGTCAATTCGTTATGCCATGGCGCAAGCCTGAAGATTCCAGGCATTACCAAGCTGGAGTCGGATATATGCGCAGATGACATGTGCGGAATTTACACTCTGAAAGGGGAGCTTGTGGCTATCGGAAAATCAAGGATGACCTCAAAGGAGATAGAAAAGAAAAAGCATGGAATCGTGACTTCTGATATGAAGGTTTTCATGGAGCCTGGTGTATATCCGAAAATTGAGCAATAAAAACTCACTTTTTCTTAAAAGATTTTACAAATATTTATAAGAATCTCTTTTTTTTCAAGATAAAATGGACAAGAAACCAACATACGGCGGTCAGGCAGTCATAGAAGGCGTGATGATGAAAGGCCAGAAGAACTATACTATCGCGGTGCGTGAACCTTCAGGCAAGATAACTGTCAAACGTTTCAGGTTCAGGTCGCTTACAGACAGATACAGGCCCTTAAAATGGCCTTTTGTCAGAGGCCTTATCAATCTCTTTGAAATGATGAGAATAGGCATCAAATCGATCAATTATTCAGCTGACAAGGCCATAGATGCTGATCAAAAAGGTGAAAAGATCAAGACCTGGGAATTTGCTGCCACCATTTTGATATCTATCGTTCTTGCTCTAGGCATATTCAAGCTAATCCCCTATGCTGTATCTGGTTTGGTCTTTTCAAGGGATGACCGCATATTATTCAACCTTTTTGAAGGGATGATAAAGCTGTGTATATTCGTCGGTTACATCTGGATAATCTCACTTTTTCCAGATATCCGCAGGATCTTTATGTATCACGGCGCAGAACATAAGACCATACACTGCTATGAGAAGGGCCATAAGCTGACTGTCCAAAATGTCAAGAAGTATACTACAATACATCCCAGATGCGGAACCTCATTTTTATTCCTTTTGATCGGAATCAGCATAATACTCTATGTATTGATTCCAACATCTGGCTTTTGGTCAGCATTCGGCTTTAGGCTCCTTTTATTGATCCCTCTTGTATCTATATCCTATGAGGTGCTGAAAATATCTGATAAGATGCAGAACGGGCTGCTTTTTCGTGTGATCTCTGCTCCAGGCAAGCTCATACAAAAGCTCACTACAAAAGAACCAGATAACAAGCAGATTGAGGTAGGGATAGCATCACTTGACTTGCTCCTGAAATACGAAGGCAAAAAAACACAAAAAACCTAAGCCTAACTCTCACTTCTTGATTAATTTTCCAACATGAGTTTTTTGGGCTTTTGTTTTTTGGCATTATGCCGAATATCTTAATGTTTTTTACGACTTTGTTATATATTATAACTATTTACTATCTTGTTATTATTAAGTAAAATAATATGCTATAATTAAAATAAAATTTTTTCTTTATCAAGTAATTAATTATGCCTTTTCTAAATTTGGTATAATCCCGACCAATATTGATAAAAAGTTTTAAGCAAAAACAATATCTTTTAGATATGGATTTAATGATATTCTGGCATTATATTTTACATTATTCGAGATTGTTTCTTATATAATTTAAGTATCGCTTAAAACTTGTTAGATATTCTTTCGACATGAACAAGATATCCTGCAAAAATTTAAAAACCGAGAAAACTGATTATATTATAGAAGATATTCCATTTTTTCAAACTTTTTAAAATAAAAAAGAGGTGATTGAAGTCAAGCAGATCAACCAGAAGATACAGCTCACAAACGCTGAAGCAGACATGAATCCAAGTTCTGAGGAGCTTGCAGGGGTGCTTATAGAGCGGCTTGGCCTGATGCCCAGGAAGAAAGGGTCGACTGAAAAGATGAACAAGGTCCTGGTCGAGTTCTATGAGCGCGCGAAGAACGCCTCGAGAACAAAGGATCCGACCAGATCCATCATGACAGTCGAAGAGATGGGCTATCATGCAGGAATAACACGGCAGACGATGTATGATTACCTGAAAAGATGGCTGGAACTGGACCTGATAATAAAAACCAGCTTCATTGACCAGCACAACAATGTCGTGATCGGCTACAGGCTCAATGGAAATACCCTAGAGCAGGCATTTGAAAAGTCGCGGATGAGGATCAGCAATAACCTTGATACGACAATGAAGTACATGAGAGAGCTTCAGAAGGTCATCAAGAACGAGAAGATCTCTGCTAAGTCCAAGGACTGAAGTTTTCACAAACCTTTTTATATCCTCTAGTTTGCCAGGATTACATGATAGAAAGGTTTTTTTCAGATTATTCTGCTGCATGGGCATTCAAAAAAACACTGAAAAGATATGGAAAATTGCTTGTACTGGCAAAATCCGAACTGGATTCATTGGGTATAGACAAGGTCTATAAAGCAAAAGTCAAATATGCTAAGAGGAAGATCCTGGACAGGCCCGGATATCTGGGAGCTGTGATAATCACTTTCGGTATCCGCTCAAATATTGGCTATTTTGTGCATTTCTATCGTGATAAATCTTCAGCAAAGAAGGCATTTGCTTTTAATTCTGAGCAATGGGTTCTGGGAGGCGGGATCACAGATATTGATAAATCCAGGGATTTGGAACTTCTGATTGTCATAAAAAACAAAGACAAAAAGCATAATCTCCTTTATTATTTTCAGGACCAGACAAGACTTGTTTCTATACTCTGCGCATCAGACATAATAGATAAGCAAAACATCAGGAGATTCGGAGAACTTATCAGAAAGAGACTGCGTAATCCTGGTGAAGTTTGTCGTTAACAAGGCCCTTGTTTACCTCAGCTATTATCCTCTGAAGATCATCTTTTAGAAAGCTGAATCTCTTGTCCAAAGCCACCTGAATTTGAGGCTTTCTTTTTGGCCTTTTCTTAGAACTTATCCATCTGTCCAGGTTCTCAACATATATGACCGCGACCCTTGTTCCAAGAAAAAAACCCATCCTTATCTGAAGTTGAAACCCGCTCCTTTGAGGAAGGTATTTATGGAATTTTCCTATCTCGATCCTGTATTTGTTCCCATTATATCTCTTGATCTGATCCATTATCGCAACTGCCACGTCATAGCTTTTATCCTGGGGCTTCATGTTTGTCAATATGACCAAGATATATTTAAAACTTAGTTTTTTAGGGCTTAGTCAGAATCAAGGTGCTAATCATCTTCTAGGCCAAAAAGGATTTGCG
>CAYMIF010000064.1:0-9267 GCA_964390375.1 uncultured Methanosarcinales archaeon | reverse complement strand
CTGGTCGAATCTTTTCCAATCATATAATTAAATAAAAATTGGAAAAAAATTCATAATCTAATCTATGACTTTCGGGACAGCGCCCTGCTTCCACAAAGTTTTTAAATAATCAACCAGTTCATCGCACTAGTGCAGGTGATGGATTTGTCCAGATTCAGGAAGAAAAAGAAAAATACAATCTTCAACGGAAAAAATGCGATAGGCTTATTTGTAGTGGTCATGATGCTTGCCTCTGGTGCAGGATTCGTGCTTAACATGAACCAGAGCGGGTCGACTTCTGATGAATATGACGGACATAGATTTGTCAGCAACCAAAGAGGGCAGTGGACAACCCAAATCGGAGATAAAAGCTATATCTTCAACTATCACCCATCTGTTGTGGACCATCTGAATGTATCATCTTCAATCATTGAACAGATGAATAATGCGGATGTCGTGTATATCACTTATGATCCGAAAGATGATTATGTAACTGATATAGAGAATCTCAGGTTTGAACTTGAATCAGACCTTGATATGTATTTTGATATAATTCCTGAGATTGGTATCATGGACAACAGCGGGGAATACAGCGGATTCACGCAGATCGATTGCCAGGATGCAAGACCTAATGCACCTGTACTTCGCTTCATGAAAGGCACTAACCTGACTATTGAGCAGAATGGATATTGCATAACAGTCTATTCAGATGATGGTTATGGCTTTTTCCTGGCTCGTGACAGGCTTTTCTATGGTATGCTCGGAATAATAGAGTGATTAAAAATGGCCAAGAAGAAAAAGAAGACCAATAAGAAGAAACCTGAACAGTTTTACATAAAAGAGTCTGAGGATGATGGTTTTGGACGAAAGAAGGATAAGGTGCAATTGAGAAACACTATCCTTTTCCTGACACTGGTTGTGCTAATCATTGCAGTAATTGCAATACCCAGGCTCTTTCCTGAACCGACAAGGAAGATAATCAGCCTGGGAGGAGATGATTACGATACGTCATCATATGAATACAATTCATTCTTTTTCACATACAAGGATGAGGCCTGGTTCTCTTCAGTACAGACCGGCAATACAATATATGATATCGCGTATAAATACGGGCCTAGAGACCTTGAGGATGTCAAGGTGCTGGGAGATATAGAACGCATGAAATATGCCAAGTATATCTACATAACGCTAGATATAGAAGATGGAAACAGATGGACAACATTTGCCAATGCAGAAGTGGCAATCAATCTTGCCAAGCATTTTAATAATGAGATCCGGGCAGCCTGCACCACTAACCACCCTGACTGCGAAGGCGTGCCTGTCAAGAACTGCAACAACACTGATGAGCCTGTGCTATACTACAGGGTCGCACCAGGACCGCTTGTTGAACAAAAGGACAACTGCATAATAATACAAGGGGAAGGCGAAGACCTTGTCAAGGCAGCAGACAGGTTCATGTATATGATGTATGGTATAATGTGAAAAATGGAGCATTATTTCTCAAGAAGACCAACTTCTGAGCCAAACGAAAAGAAAGTCACAGAAAAGCTGCGCGGAAACGATATTTCGCTCATAACAGTCTCAGGGGTGTTCTCTGTCGGGAAGATTGATAAAGCCACGTCACTTCTTATCGAAAGCTCAGAGATAGTTGATGGCTCTTTTATACTTGATCTTGGCTGCGGATATGGTGCAGTCGGATGTTCAATCGCCAAATCATGCCCAAAATGCAGTGTGGTAATGTCTGATGTTAATGAGCGGGCGCTTGAATATGCAAGGAAGAACATGAAACTGAACAGGCTACAGAACTGCAAGGTCGTGAATAGTGATGTCTTCTTGAACATTTCCTCTAAATTTGATGCGATACTCCTGAACCCTCCAATAAATGCGGGAAGAAAACTGTGCAACAGGATGATTGAAGAATCTTTGGATCACCTGGAGAAGAGAGGGAGCCTGCAGATCGTGGCAAGACATAATAAGGGCGGCAAATATTATTCTGAAGTCATGGAAAAGGTCTTTGGAAACATTCGGACTTTGGCAAAAAAAGGTGGTTTTAGGGTTTACTTATCCTGGAAATCCTGATCAGATGAACTGCCTGAAAAGGATGCAGAATTTCTCAATAATCTTTTGTTTCAGACGCCTTTTTCTCCATCTGTCAATCATTATCTCTCTTGAGCGTGTCTGGTCCTCTAAAAACATCCTCTTGAGACGCAGAGCGATGCTTCTGTCTTTCATGAATGCGTTTATCTCGTAGTCATGCCTAAAGGACCTTGAGTTTAGGTTGGCAGAACCGATTGTCGAATAAAGGTCATCTGATACTATGGTCTTTTGATGGTTGAATGTCGGGATATACTCGTATATCCTTATACCGTTCTTCATCAGTCTCGAATAAAAGGTCCTGGAAGCATACTGGACCAGCGGGACATCAGAATGCTTGGATAACATTATCCTCACATCAACACCTCTCCTGCTCGCCTTGATCAGTTCATATATCATATTCCTGTCCGGAACAAAGTATGCCATTGTTATGTATACATATCTTTTAGAGCTCTTTATCATAGACAGGACCTCCCTTTTGATGTACTGGTGTAGTATCGTCGGTATGTCACGAAGTATTCGAACAGGACCCTTGATTCTCAACTGTTCCATCAGCTTCAGGGAAATCTTCCTGGAGTAATAGTACTTGTTATTCCTTATTATGTATATGATCTCTTTTGCTGCCTGGATCAGATGGCGAACAGATGGACCTTTTATCCTCATCTGACAATCCCTCCATCTTGTATAGTCATCTGAGATGTTCATACCTCCAAGATAGCCAGTCTTATCGTCTATTATGGCAATTTTCCTATGGTCTCTTTTCATGAATGTCTGCAGGTTCTTTGACCTGAAGAGCTTTCCGAGAGGGTGAAATTCGAGGATGCGTACGCCTGATTCCAGGAAGTCCTTCTTAAACCATATCGGAAGATTATGACTTCCCCAATAGTCATAGACCAGGGTTACTTTCACTCCTCTTTTGCTAGCCTGCTTGAGCGCCTTTTTTATCCGAAGCCCAGTATGGTCTGGCCTGATAATATAGGTCTCGACGTAGATGCGTTCCTTTGCTCTTGATATATCTCTTAATAAGGAATCGTAATATCTTTTTCCATGAAAAAAAAGCTTGATATCCTCTTTGGTCTGGCCCTCTTTTGTCAGTGGTCTTGGCCTCTTTTTCCTGGCCATCCTCTTCAGGTCTTCTTTTAGATCCCTGAATTCTTGTTTCAATCCTGTGAAGCTCTCTGTATCCTTGATCCTGTTTATCCTATCTAAGAAAACCTTCTTTATCTTCTGCTTCTTATTTTTCCTCTTCATATTAGAACAAATATTACCAAGAGGATGTTTTGTTTATATATTTTACCTAAAGTTTCAGAGAGAAAGCTTGGTGCGGAGTAGAGCAAGGGAGTTTCTTGTGTTCTTTGCCAGAGGAAGAGATTCAGCCTCATCAGCAGTTACCCAGACATAATCCTGTGCTTCATAATTGAGCTTTACGTCAGTCGAATCAGTCATTGCCTTGAACTTGAAGCATATGAAATGGCCTTTTTTGTGAAACTCTTCTCCAAAGATGAATTCATGGAAATGGATAAATTTCAGAGAGTGGATCTTCAGGCCTGTTTCTTCCAGTATCTCCCTTCTTGCCGCATCCTCTATTTTTTCTCCAAGCTCGATGTGACCTCCTGGGGTTACATAAAGACCTTTCCATTTGTCGGATTTTACAAGAAGAAATCTATTGTTGTCTGCAAATACAAAAACCCCTACTGTGGGTTCGGGATATGTCTGCTTTGCCATGTTAAAGATCGACCATCTTTTCCTGATTTACATAAACGAGCCTCAGACCCAGCCCGAGTTTCAGGACAGCTGAGATTATCGCCATATGCTCATTGCCTGTGCCGGATGAGATGTTGACTGCGACCTCAAGATCTTTTATCTTACCGTCCAGGTTCTTTCTTATCTGTTCTGAGAGTTCTTCAACCGGCTTTGTGTTCTCAATAAGGATATATTCGGATTCCTTGTCTGTGGAGAACTTCTGTGCTCCAAACTGGTTTGTTATGAAGAATATCCTGTCCCAGTCCTCAGCCTTGACTACCCTGGAGACCTGGCCCCAGGTGCCTTTGCCTGTAGATAGGTTTATTATCAATGAAGTCATGATAAACAGGATATGTGCGTGTTATAAATATTTTTTTGTTTGGTTTTTGAAGAATTCCATATTTAAAATGGAAAATATTCAGGAGATGTAGCCCTTGATCAGAAGCCTGCCCTGGATCGTAAGCCTGACTCTGAGCTTTGATCTTTGTTCTTTGGTCTCAATCAGTCCCAGATTCTTCAAGCCAACAGACTTAAGTGTGCCGTTTATGTGGTATGATATCAACGGGAGGCTCATCCTGGTCTTCTTGCTGAGCTCTTCCAAAGACATAGGCCTTTTGCTGTTGTATAAAATCCTGAGGATATCTTTTTTCTTGTCTGTTATCATCCTGTAGTATGAGAATTTTAACACCGGCAGGAACACTATCTTGTCTTCATCAGAAGTGAAGGCTTTTATGCCATTAATGAATGCTGCACTTGTCAGTGCAAGCTTTGGTATCTCTTTTCCAACAGATACGTTTATCAGGAGCGTCTGCTCGTCATAGATTTTCCTTATGGTCAGCATCGTCCTGAAGGTCTCTTCCCAGATGTCTCCTTTTATATCATATACTTTTATCGGTATCCGGAACTTTCCCAGCTCTTTTTTTATCCTGTCTGCCATGGTTTTTTCAGTATCCGGACTTATCAGTACCAATTGCTTTGTCGGGAATTCCCTGACAGACGTATAGAGCGCTTCAATGTTTTCTCCGACCGATGATATTATCACGTGTTTCAATTGTTTTTACCCCCGAGAGATAGCAAAGAGCCAAACCTTTGTTTATAAAAGTTTCTTTTATCTAGTTAAAATTTTACTTTAATGCTTCAAGATTAGAATATTATATAACATTGTTGTCACTTTTCTTAACAATGACTAAAAGGGTTAACATGGGCTCATTTCAGAGGATAGGTGGTATCAAGAAGATCAGGTACTGCAAATCCTGCGGAAAGAGAATGGTGGTAGACAATTTCAATCGGATGCTCTGCAAGGAGTGCGGCTACAGGGAATCCCGGAACAGGAAAAAGTTAGTCATGGAATAAACCTGTTTGTTCTAAGAAAATTTTTTTATCTTTTTTTCAATAACCTTTTTATATCACTGAGTTTCCTTTGGCCCTATGATATATGACTGCGTGATTATTGGAAGAGGGCCTGCTGGACTTCAGTGCGCTTTGTATCTTGCACGTGCGTCATACAAGGTCCTCGTTGTCGGAAAAGAGCCTAATCTATCTAAATCTGACAGGATAGAGAACTACTTCGGTGTCAAAAAGATTGATGGTGAAGGGCTTTTAGCTATCGGTGAGGAGCAGGCTAAGGATTTCGGGACTGAGCTTATGTCAGATGAGGTTGTCGGGCTTGATGTCCTGGATAACAAGCTCTATTCAGTGAACACGAAAAAGGATAAGTTCAGGTGCAAGAGCATTGTCCTGGCAGTGGGCCTGAATGTAAAGAAGACAGGCATACTCAAAGAAGAGGATTTTTTCGGTAAAGGCGTGCATTACTGCGTATCGTGCGACGGGAACTTCTACCGTGACAAGAAAGTCGCTGTGATTGGAGCAGCTGACTATGCAGCATACAGTGCTATAGAACTTATGAAATATACCAATAAGGTAAGGATATTTACGAACGGACTGCAGCCGGAATTTTCAGATGAGATCCAAAAGGAACTGAAGCTGCTCGGAATTGAGGTCAACCAGAACCTGATTGAGAGTTATTCTGGCTCGAATTTTCTGGACGGGCTTATCATGAAAGAGGGACCTATGATTCCGATAAACGGTGTTTTTATAGCTCTTGGGACCGCATCTGCACTGGATTTTGCGATGAAGATAGGTATTGTCATGGAAGGCAACTATGTGAAGGTCAACGAGCTTCAGGAGACGAATGTTCCGGGAATATTCGCGTGCGGCGACTGCACAAAAGGTTTTGCACAGATCGCCCGGGCAGTCGGTGAGGGGTGCATCGCATCCAAGACTGTTATAGATTATTTGAAAAAGTTTTAATACTAATTGTCATTATAGTTTTTATGATCATCGTAATCGGTGAATCTATGAGGTGAGTTAACAATGTTCGAAGTCAAGGTAGATCAAGAGGCATGCATCGGGTGCGGCGCATGCGCAGCAATGGCTCCAGATATATTTGTCATGGATAATGGTAAGTCAAAGGTCATAAAAGCCAAGGTTGAGGATGAATCCTCAGCAAAGGATGCAGCAGATGGATGTCCTGTTAATTGTATCACTGTTGAGAAGGCTTAGGCCTTTTTAAGTGATTCTTTAGAAAAACCGGTATGGATTCCTAGACAGATATTTGTGTCGAAGGCAGATGTGGATATCCCAAATAAGAAATTTTTAGATCAGGTCAACAACTGTTTGATAGTACAGGCCTAAGCCACTTTCTGTTTTTTCTCAATCCCTCTTTCCTGCCTCATAGCAGACTCTAGGAGTCTTCTCGCTTCTATAACATTTTCTAGATCAAGGTGACGCCTAGCTTTGACATAATGGAAGAAAATCCCTAAACTGTGTTTTAGTTTTCTGATCAGATCTGGTTTTTTTTCTGCACATTCAGCGTACTTATTGAAGTCGATAATCTGTTCAATTGAGCCATATGCATCTGGATTTTGTTGGAACTTATCGGTTTTCTGCCTTAATATATTCCTGCATTTTATTTTTTCTACTTCGCTCAACTCTCCAAAATTCCTGAAACGGGAGCGAAAAGGAAAGACTCTTTCCATCATTCGTGTCGTGGCCCATACGTTTCCAAAATCAAAGTATAGCTTATAAAAAAATTTTTCAATTATCTTGTTTAATTTATGTTTCTTCTGCTCAATTTTTCTGATGTCTCTTGCGAGTCTAAGTTCTTTACCTTCATCAGAGTTGTCAAAAAACAGCTTGATTATTCCCATTTTACCTAGATGTCATTTGTTAATTATTATTTAATTTTTTTGTTTTTTGGGCGCTGTCTCAAAATACCTTATTTGTATACTATTAAAAAACCTATTGAAATTACATGAGCCATAATTTCTCTTTCTTTATACCTCTCTTTTTGTAATAGGATATCGGGCTATCCTGTCTTTTTCCCGAAAGGTTTTTATACGTATATTATTTCCATTTTGGGATGAGCGACGGCAGGGGATTCGGTGAGAGGGTTCTAAAACCAAGAGTGATGACAAAGAGCCAGGAGACAAAGCTCTTTGTGCTGTTCGGGCTGTTTTTATCCGGCCTTATCGCTGCTAATCTTCTGGGCGTGAAGATAACTTCTCTTTTCTCAGAGAAATTGCGGGTCTCTGTCGGCATATTCGCTTATCCTATCACTTTCCTTGTGACTGATATCGTGGCTGAGGTGTTTGGCAAAGAGAAATCAAAGAAATTCGTGCTGGCTGGAATATTTGCCCTGGTCCTGCTTTTTTTATTGACAGCATTATCTGTCTGGCTTCCTGCGCATCAATCTTATCTGGAGAATAATGATGCCTATGAAACGATTTTCAACGCATCCCTCAGGATGACTATCGCAAGCCTTGTGGCGTTTATACTATCCCAGATCAATGACATCTGGGCATTCCATCTCCTGAAACGAAAGACCAAGGGCAGATATCTTTGGCTTCGGAATAATCTATCAACTATAATATCCCAACTGATCGATACATCTGTATTCATGTTTATCGCTTTTTATCAGATAACACCAGATTTCAATGTGCCGTTCATAATCAGCCTTATCATACCCTACTGGATATTCAAAATCATATTCGCTATTCTTGATACTCCTTTAGTTTACCTTGGGGTGTGGTGGCTGAAAAAGAAGTGATTGCTGTATTTTTCTAGAGGCCGAATGAGTTTGTGAATTCCCTGATACGCATGAATTCCTGGACAAAAATATTTCCTTTATTGGTTATCACATAGAACTTGTTGTCCTCATCAAACTCTTTTTGAATCAGGCCCTGCTTCATGAGCTCTTCCAGATAGATGTTCATACGCTTGTATGAGAGGTTTGATTTATATAGAAGGTGAGTGGGCTTGATCCTGCCGCGCTTCTTCTGTATCGCGACCAGAATGTCAAATATTATCTGTAATTTGTCCCTTTTTGCACTCATCTTCTAAGCACCAACACCATATTTATCAGCAGCAGCGAAAATCCAACGAGTTGGAATACATGGCCTGCGACATAGTACAATCTCTGCAGAAAAACCATCGAGAAAAGAATCTGTGATATCATTATTATCAGGAAAGAATAGAAAACAAGAAGCGAATTTATGCTGGGCTTTCTTGTGAAATTTCTGTAGGTAAACATACTTATTATTATCGCAAATACTGCCAGGATAGCATGGAAAGCATGATAGTAAATGTTGCTTATGATGAGAGCGCCAATCGATGCGAGCAAAAGCGCACCTAAAAGAAGCCTGTTTTTGTCTTTGCTCACTACCTTGACCAGCAGAAGAAATCCTGCGAGCATAAGAATTATCTGTATAAGATATCCTGCGTTAATCAGGACTGGAGTCGTGATGGTATTCAATGTATGGGTTATCCCTGACCTGGATATCGCGCCCTTTAGGCCGAACAGGTAATCCTGTACAACCCTGTCATAATAGACAATATCTGTTATTGCCCTGATAAGAAAAGATATGCCTATCAGCAAAAATGCGTCGAAAAATTCCCTGTATTTCCTCTGCCCAGTTATCCTGTATATCCTGAGGCTATAAAGCCCTATAAATCCGCTGATGCACATCAGGATTATCCAAAGGACAGAATCGATGCCTGAGAACCACAATGGGCTAAATTTCCATATCATTTTCCAGTCTTTTAGCTATTAAGTAGTGAGAACAGACTTTTGGTTTATAAATTTTATGCATCTGTGTTAAGTATCAATTCTTAATAACCCATTAATAAATGGAGTGCTATACTATAGTTTAGTCTTTACAAAAGACGTATACAAACTAAGGCAGTTTTTTTTGGGCCACACTCTTACCCTCAAACCCAAACACCCCAAACACCTCTGAACCCCTCAGAACGGCCCAGGAAAAACTTATGCCTCTTTTTTTCTTCCTGGAAATCGCATATTTAGTCAATAGGGCTAAGTAAAGTTTGTGGTGCTAATCATTCCAGATTCGAGCCGTCGAATCCGCAATCCCCAGAACTCACCAACAAACTAGG
>CAYMIF010000063.1:0-10332 GCA_964390375.1 uncultured Methanosarcinales archaeon | reverse complement strand
TCACGGTCGCCCCCGCGACATGTTATATATTAATTTACTTTAGGCCGCGGTGGCATACACTTGAATCGCAGATTCACGGTCGCCCCCGCGACATGTTATATATTAATTTACTTTAGGCCGCGGTGGCACAATCTGGTACTGCGCTAGCCTCGAGAGCTGGTTCCCTATGGGTATCCCGGTTCAAATCCGGGCCGCGGCGCTTATCTTCTAATAAATTATCCATGAGATAATCCTAAACGGATTTGAACATGCACATGAATCAGAGATTCATGGCACCGATAATCAGAACTCGGCATCTTCCAAAAAAAACATCAGTTAATTGAAGTATCATTAGATGTCCTGAGGCGAGTTCTGAGGATTGAAAATTAAATTCAATTTTCAATAAATCGGAATCCGGGCCGCCGGCGCTTCATCCTGTATAGAAATTCAACTGTTTTTTGCCTTCTTTTTGCTGCATTCGCTGCAAATCACGTGAAAATGGGTGTCAGTTCCCTCAACTGCCATGTCCTTGAACTGCCTTGCGATCTTCATGGAATAGTCTGTGAGGTCCTTTGATTCGAAATCAATTATCCTGCCGCAGTCTGAGCATATGATATGATGATGGGGTTTTATGTTAGGCTCAAAACGGGATACTCCCTTAATGTTCACTTCCTTTATTATGCCCTTGTCTGCCAAAAACTTAAGATTCTGATAAACTGTAGCCTTGCTTATCCTGGACAGCTTTTTTCTCACGCCCCTGTATATGTCTTCGACTGTGGGGTGGGTCTTATTATCTTTTAGAAATTTCAGGATCTCTACCCTTTGGTTAGTATATTTTATGTTTTTCATTGTCAAAAAGCATTATCAGCTGATATTTATTATTTGTTAAAAAAAAGAAAAAAATTCAATGAAGAAACTTTGAGACAAACGGACTGTTAGTCCCGTTCGGCCTTCTGAAATGACCTGAAGGACCCTTGCCTAAAAATTCAGTGAACCATGCCTCGTGCTCTATCTCCTCATTCAATATCGCCTGTGCCAGATCATAGGTCCTGTGGTCCTTGCCTGCTGTCATGTTGCAGATCTCACTGTATCCCTTGACTGCGCACTGCTCAGCCTTAAGAAGCACTTTGACAATCTCTTTGATGTCTGTTGGGTCCTTGGGCAGTCTTGCAGGCGGGCATGCTGAGATATCATGGAATTCCTTCATGTCATCAGGGAGCCTGCCTCCAAGTTCATAGATCCTTGGCATCAATGCCTCAAAATGATTCCTGTCCTCAATTCTCGCATCCTCAGCTACGGCCTTTAGACCCTCTCCATCAAATCCTATCAGATTCGCACGAAGGATCGTGTAATAATAGTATGTTGTCAGCTCTGCTGATGCATTCTTGATCAGAAGCTTGAGCAATTCTTCAACATCTACACCTGCATCCTCTACCATCTTTCTTGCTATTTCTGCTGTCATTTTTTACCTCCACAATTAAGAACTCTTTTTAATTGATATTTATTTGTATGTAATAATTATTATTATTTAAATTTTTGCTTTTGAACAATGTTTTAAAGAATATTAGCAAATATGCTAGAATTCTTCGTTGCCTTGTTTTAGTTGCCTCCTTTTGCAGGAAGCCTGATTGAGAAAGCCATCTCTCCCTGTATGCTCGGAATCTCGACTATTGCCAGACATATTGATGCATATGCTTCATAGAAAGATAAGACAAAATGAGCAGATGTATCGAATATAGTTGCCTATTGTATGAGCGCTGTGAACCAATGCTTCTCCTTTTGGCTTTCAGACAGGTTTTCATAGCAGGTTCCTGGAAGTACAAGCACATCTTCGTAGGTTCGGTCTTGCGGATGGCTCAATCTTCTTCTGATCTCTGCGATATCATCCAGTCTTGCTGTTTCTGAGAAGTATTCTAATATGATCCCTGTACAATCCTTTGCATCAATGCCTTCACATTCATAATAAGCAGGGCAGAATATCTTATCCTCACAAAAAAGCGTATCTTCAGAAAGCCCGGCAATCACACCATCAGTTGTGCCATCTCCATCAAGGTCCATCTCCTCTGTGCCAGAATCAATGTAATAGGATACGCAGTATTCTGTCTTCTGAGCTAATATGCTTTCCCTGCCAGGGCATTTACTTTTGCAGAATTCGTCAATCTCTTGCTGCAGAGCCTTAATCTTTTCATTTGTTGTCTCCTGTTTCAGCTGGTCCACAGTTTCCTGGTCCTGGTCTGTCTGTGCATCCAGAACGCCTGTGCATCCAGAGATGAATATGAATGCTATCAAAATCGCATATAAGTTCTTGTTCATGAACATCACCTTAATCATTTCCCTGTAATTATCCTCTTGTCATATATCCTTTCGTATGCCAGCATCCCGAAATATGTCATGAATGACGTGAGCGGAACCATGGCGCTTGCTAAAAGCCAGATGAAGAACAGAAACATCGCTATCCCTATCGGGATAGCTACTATCAAGCCGATTCCAAACGTGAAGATCGTCAGCAGGACCAGGAGCACGATTAATATAGCGTAAGGTATAAGCAGTATAAGTAAAACACCTATCATCACGAAGATGCTGATCAGGCTGATGCCTATGCCCAGGACCAGCTTTGCTATAAGATATACAAAGGCATCCAGCTTCTGGGAGCGAAGATGTGAGAATGTCCTTTTCATGGCCTGGGTTATTCCTATATTGTTCTGATAGGCATCAATCAACGCAATGTCGTTTACAAATGTCCAGAAGATGCTTGTAATAAGTATCCAGATAAATAATAAAATGAAATATATTGCGAGCTTTCCGATCATTCCGAGTATCGAGAGCCCCTCAAACGGCGCTCTGATTGAGCCTTTGGTTATCATCTCGATTATCAACGGGGAGAATATGAGGAGCACGACAGCAAAAGTGATTAGGCCTATCACGATGCGGAATCCAAATAGCCCAAATCCTTTCCTTGTATTTTCAGACCAGCTCTGACCTATCGTATAGTCCTTTTTTACAAGAGCGTCTATGAAAATGAAGACAAAAACAGCCTGGATATAGCTCAATATAAGAATCATGAGCGTCATTATGAAGAAAATTACGCCCAGGAAGGCAAATGATGTGCCGGTTATTCCGCTCATGGCTGAGTCGATAGCATTTCCTGTAATCTGATTGAACCTGCTGCCCTGATAGCTTGATGAGGTGCTCCTGTTCAGATTGCTGACGTTAGAGTTGATATTGCTGCTGCTTCCACCTCCTCCGCCTTTCCCGCTGATCAGAGATACAAACCCCAGCTTCATCCAATACCTGAAGCTGAAAGGAAACAGAAGATTCTTGGTGCTCTCTATTGCTGGACTGACATTCTCAAATGCGTTCCATTTCATCTTTTTTCGCCTCGGTAGTCCTGCCCGAATCCTTCGAGCAGGTTCTCGTTTATCGGTATCTCGATGTCGAAAAGGTTCAGCCATGCGAGATCCTGGACCTTTTCTATTTCATCATGATCTTTTTTAGTGTACAGCCTAATCAGCCTAATCAAGTATATTAACCTTTTGGTTTGGTTGCTTAGATTGTTCTTTTTAGCCCTTTCCTCAAGCAATGACTCGGCTTCTGAATATTTTCCAAGCGAAAACAATGCATAAGGCTGCATCAGGCTCCTTAATATCTCGCCTTCATATTCCTGTGCCAGGATGCGCTTTCTTATGAACTGCCTGAGATATGCTTTGTCCTTTCTTGCTGCACTTGCATAGAAACCTGCCATAAATCCGATTCGCCTGTGCACTGACAATGATGTCCAGATAGTCACTGCCTTTTTCCTGTCTGAAATCCTGTTTTTTCTGATGCTCTTTTTCATGTAGAGAATACCCAGGTTGAACATAGATCTTCCATATGCTATCGATGTCTTTGAAAGATTCTTTATGTGCTTTTCAGATCTTTCGAATTCAGAATCCTGATAGATCTTTATCATCCGAAGCTGCGCCTCCATGTACTGGGGCGTGCCCTTCTGAACCTTCCGATAGAAGGCTAGGGCTTTTTTTTGGTCTCCCTGAAAATCAGCGACTTTTCCTATGGCAAGAAGCGATTCAGGATATTTGTCAGAATCCCTGGCAACATTGGAGAGGTGCTTCTTAGCTCTTGAGAAGTTGCTGTCAGAGAGGTATATCATACCAAGGGCATATTGTGAGTCAGTATAGTATACAGATGACCTGGAGATGTTGAGGTAATGGGATGCAGCCAATGGTGGATTGATCTCCTTATATATCTCCCCTATCTTGAATTGCGCTGAGTCATAGTTTCTGGACCTGTGGGTTATGTTCATGAGATATTTAGCTGCCTTACTGGGCGATTTCTTCAGATAGTGCAGGCCGAGCTGATACTGTGATTCGTTGAAATATTCTGAATCCTTATCTACCTTCTTCAGATATCTTATGGCTCTGCGCTTGTCATGCTTTAGTATGGTCATCGCAAGGAAGAATGCCTTGACTGACCTCTCAGGTTTCTTCTGCCTCTTTTTTTTCATCAGAGAGAGTTATGGGATGAAATATTTAAATAATTTTTGAAAATCTTTAAATACTAGCCTTGTTTTTGGATTTTATGGCGCATACAATACATAACAATCCAAGCACCACATTTTCTGAGTACACGCTTTTTCCAGGACTTCAGACCAAAAGACATACTGCTGATTCTGTGGTCCTACGTACTCCCCTTACGAGGTTTGCAAAAAATAAGAAGCCTGCAATAAGGCTTAACATACCTTTCTCTTCTGCGTGCATGCAGGCAGTCAGCGGACATGATCTTGCGATCTCCCTTGCAAGACAGGGCGGGATTGGATTCATATACTGCTCACAACCAATCAATGAGCAGGCTGAGATGGTGCACAGGGTAAAGGATTTCAAGGCAGGTTTTGTGGTCTCCAAAGCAAACCTGACTCTGGAACACCGGCTTTCTGATGCTATCGAGCTTACGAAAAAGACCGGCTTTTCCACGATATGCATAACAAGGGACGGAAGCTATGATTCTGAGCTCCTGGGTATCCTGACTGACCAGGACTACTGGCTTGACTATGATGATCCAGACACTCCTGTCGGCAAGCTCATGACTCCTTTTTCGGATCTGAAATACGGAATTGAAGGAATCGATCTCGATTCCGCAAATGCTATACTGCGGGAAAGCAAGAAATCATGCATCCCTATAGTAAACAGCGAGGGTGAAAGAAAACTTGTCTATCTTGTATTCAAGAAGGACAGGGAGACGCATCGCGAGTTTCCGAATGAGCTTATCGACCCTGACAAGAAGCTGATCTGCGGTGCTGGCATAAACACGCGGGACTATCCGCAAAGGGTGCCGGCTCTTGTCTCTTTTGGAGTTGATGCTCTGGTCATCGACACCTCGGATGGCTATAATGAATTCGTAAAAGATACCATCTCCTGGGTCAAGGATAACTATCCGGATGTACCTATCGGTGCAGGGAATGTCGTAGAGAAGAAAGGATTCCTTTATCTTGCTGAGGCTGGTGCTGATTTTATCAAGGTAGGCATCGGCGGCGGGTCGATCTGCATCACGCAGGAGGTCAAAGGCATCGGCCGCGGCCAGGCATCTGCGCTCATGGATGTTGTTGAAGCAAGGAATGATTATCTTAAAAAAACCGGAGCATATATCCCTATCTGCTCAGACGGCGGGCTTGTGCAGGACTCGCACATACTGATCGCTCTTGCATTTGGTGCTGATTTTGTCATGATGGGGAGGTATTTTGCACGCTGCGAAGAGAGCCCTCCAGAAAAACGCATCAATGTAGGCTCTGGCCTTGTGAAGCCGTATTGGGGAGAGGGATCGATGCGGGCAAAGAACTGGCAGAGATACCATGAATCCGGAGGGAAGCTTCCTTTTGAGGAAGGCGTGGATGGGTTTGTGCCCTATGCTGGACACCTGTCAGATGTTGTTGGAAACTCAATGACCGTGATTCGGTCCACTATGTGCAATCTTGGTTGCAGCAACATCCCAGATCTTCATAAGAATGCAACCCTGCAGAGAAGAAGCCTGGCTTCGATGAGAGAGGGGAAACCGCATGATGTCGAGCTTAGGTCTGACAGCCTCGGAAGCTATAGTCAGCTTTTCTGGGGGAAGTGAATTCAGCTCGACCCAGACGACAAACTTTCTTATTTTTGTATTGGTTGTGCTTATTCTTTTCTTCTAAAAAGAGCAATATTTAAAAATGGAGGGCAAAACCAATGATTAAATACAGTGGGCCCATGGCTTAGCCTGGTATAGCATCCGGCTCTTAATGCGCTATGCGCTGAAGAAACCGGAGGGTCGGGGGTTCGAATCCCTCTGGGCCCATGTTTTTTTTAGCCCCATAGTGTAGCGGCCAATCATCTTGCCCTCTGGAGGCAGGGACCACGGTTCGAATCCGTGTGGGGCTACTTTCCTTTATCTATAATTCGATTCATATTGATTTATTCTGAATCATTCTTTTTATAGATTATAAACTTTTTTTGATCTGGAAAGTAGCCCCAATATTCAGCGCTTTTTGTCGTAAGGTTTAGGTCTATCTATACAAATAAATTTTTCGTCTATCTTGAATATCTTGATAGAATATCTCCAATTATCAAAAAGGAAAAACACTGCAAGCATGACTCTTATGCCCATGGATTCAGCTATCTGGAATAATTTAGCTGTGGAAGCTGTGAATTTATATTTGTTCCTGAAAATATACATGAGACGATCTTTGAACAATGGTGTCCCTATAATAGCTGCTGGGCTTGCTGCGATAGTAGCAGGAGAATATATGGTAGAAGATGAAAAAAGGCAGCAGATCATTTCAAACATTGGATATATTCTCACGACAGTTGGAGCTGCAGGTGTCTTTATCAGCTATGTCAGAGATAAGCTGCAGTAAATATCATGAATAGACTTCTTCTGTAATAGATAAGAACTCAAATCGTGTGCATTTAGCCATACCTGGGAGATCTTTCTGTCAAATCTCTTTTTTGGACCTGAACCTGCGCATATTGCTCAGCAATGCTTCTCTTCAGAAACCAGGCAGTCGGCAGAAGATGCTCCATGTCAGACCCAATCGAGATCAGTCCGTGGTAGACATGGTCTTTTCTTACTGGCTCAGTGTCTATTCCTTCTTCCAGCTCATAATATATCTTGACGCTGCTTTTTGGTATGACAATACCGCTTTTCAGCTGAACCGGTCTTTTTATCCTGAGCATCAATGTCTCATATGTACCTGAAAAAGAACTATATTCATCCAGCAGCCCAGATTCGAATAAGAAGTAGCCTATCCTTCTTTCAAAATCAACATCAGACCATTTGTTGACTCTGGATTGATATAATGGAAATTTTCCCCGGGTCTGCATGACCCTGCCTCTGACCCTGTAAAGAAAAGGATTCTTTTTTGGTTCCTTGTGCTCAAATTCCCCTAAGGACAGATCTTGCTCAGGATTATCCATGGACCTGTTGATTGTTGATATCAATCCTTCAAGGTCGAATATCTGTATTATTGGTGCATCCTGTGTGTTTTCTGAATGCATGGCTTGTGCTTGGATTTCTGTCATAATTTTTTAGAAATTGACTAGTCATTTAAAAATATAACTATATTTCTTCAGAATTCGATGCCCACTTAGAATATCCAGCTGTCAAAATCCAGGTCGATGAAAGGCAGGTCCACTGGAATCTGGGTAGTGTTCCTTGCTTTGTTGTTGCTTCTGTGGCCCAAAGACACTCCTTTTACTGCACCGATCGGAAGGACTATCGGGCTTTCGAAATCAATGCTCAACAGATTGAGATCATATTCAAGTCCATGCTCGATGCTGAATTTAAAACTACCTACTTTGATCACTGTGTTTGAGGTTCCAGGAATTGAGAATGAGAACTTTGCGTATTCTCCTTTTCCCATATGGCCATGAAACCCAATGTGAGTATTTTCTAGGTCAATTATGTCAATCTTATCGAATGTGAGCCTTCCATCAGAGCCAATACTATTAGAGACTACAGCACCAGTCAGCTTGTTGTTGTATATTGTTATCTCTTTTTCTGGATCAAGATTGGCTTCCTTTTTTATGCCTGTACATTTATTTCTCAGACATCTTATATCGTCATATGATGAGATAGAGTCACAATTTTCTACTTCACATTCTATGCCTCCACAGTTCTGGTCCCTCCAGGCATTCCTTTTCCTTGTCTCTTCAACATTTACAATCTCTTCATATCCACATGCCTCACAGCATGCTTCTTTTGGTTTCTTTGACAGTCCGCAATCGAAATCTGATTCACAAGAAAAACTTGTGCGATGGAGCCTGTTCTCAGAAATCACCATAGCTATCGCTGGGATTACTATGACCAGTAGAATTATGCATGAGATGATAGCTAGCTTGAATTCCTTGTCTTTCATTCAGATACACGTCCTCTCTTTTGAGAAAAGAAAAAAAATAAACCCCTTGAAAAGTTCGTTGCCGGGAACCGATCAAGGGGGGTCATTTGTAGCCTTCATCTATTAATGTTGGGGGTGATTAAACAACGAAGGCCAGAAATTCTTCACCTCGATAGACTTGAAAGGGGGTGAATGTGATCTACCTGACGATCTCAATCCCTAGCTCATCAGATATTTCCTGGGTCTCCTTTGCTCTGGCCTCAGGCGTCTTCTCTTTTCCTAAGATCCATGGTGACTTGACACCAGTCATGATTGTCATCACTGTCAGCTTTCCTTTCATATCCTCTGTGACTCTCGCTCCCCAGATGCAGTTCGCATCTGAATCCATCGAATCTGTCACGAGCTCGCCCACTCTGTTGATCTCCTCTAAAGTGAGGTCAGGGCCGCCATGTATGTGGATCAAAGCTCCTGTCGCTCCTTCATAACTGATATCCAACAGAGGATTTGAAAGTGCGCCTCTGACTGCCTCATCCACCTTGTTGTTGGTGTCTGATGCGCCGACGCCGATAGCTGCGACACCACCATTGGTCATGATGGTCTTCACATCAGCATAATCAAGGTTCACAAGCGACGGTACAGCGATTGTCTCGACAATCCCTTTGATCATCGTTGCGACAAGCTCGTTTGCGACAGCAAATGCCTGCTGTATCGGAAGATTTCCGGCGATCTCGACAAGCCTGTTGTTGTCGATCACGATTACCGTGTCTGAGACTGACCTGAGCTGAGCCAGACCGAACTCTGCCTTGTCAACCCTGGCCCTCTCGATCTTGAATGGCATCGTGACTGTTCCTATCACGATCGAGCCGGCCTCTCTTGCTACCTCGCCGACTATCGGCGCTGAGCCTGTTCCGGTTCCACCTCCCATTCCTGCGCAAACAAAGACCATGTCTGAACCTTTCAATGATTCTTTTATAGTCTGAATAGATTCCTGCGCTGCCTCGGCTCCCTTTTTTGGATAGCCTCCGCAACCAAGTCCTCTTGTTATGTCCTTTCCGATAAGAAACTTCCTGTCAGCATCAGTTATCGCCAGATGCTGCTGGTCGGTATTGCATGCTATTATCTCAGCACCCTCAATACCCTTCTTGTAAAGCCAGTTCACCATATTATTTCCTGCGCCCCCACAGCCCATCACTTTTATACAGGCAGGCTTTACGTTTACTCCTTCAAAATCATTTTTTTCTCTTTGTGCATTTTCCACGACGAAGTCCATTTTTCACCCCTCTTCTGTTCGTTTTTTTGTTTTTTAGCCTAATCGTATTTTTTTCTTAAAATAATTCTCCTCAATGTAATCTATAGTTGGTTAATATATACCTTTATACTAATAAGGTTTTTAATATAACATTTTAAACTATAGTTTACACTATCGAAAATTATTTATACTACTACGCCTATAGCTAACCTTAGAACACAAATTTTACTTTTTGTTGCTTGCGCCAACAAGCAACCAAAAAACCTTAAATCGCCAAATTTAAGGTAATAAAGGTTTATAACCCAAAAAATTTCGCCAAAAATCCACACGAGTTATGGACCTTAATATATAATTTTGTATATTTTTCTATATTACTTCGTTTTAGTATATAAATATTTTTATGATGGAATATGTATATTAGAATTGTATATGTTCTACTGTTTGTTTCTTGTACTCTCTAATTATCTTGAAAAGTATGCTGTTTTAGTCGGACTTTTAGTCCGGTTCCTTATTTGTTCTTTCGGGATTGTTGTAACAATCAGATAATGGTTGATTTTTGATAATGAGGTTTTTTGGTCTTATTATCTCTTTTCAAATCGTAGATCATGGGTACTTTTGCTGGCCTTTTTGAAATTTTTAGCATCATTGAAGTCAAAATTCCTTGATTTATTCGAAATCAGAGTGCGTCGCGAGGGGAGCCTCCCGAGTTTGGTTAGTAATTCACTAGCCAAACTAGCAAGAATTCTTG
>CAYMIF010000062.1:0-10523 GCA_964390375.1 uncultured Methanosarcinales archaeon | reverse complement strand
TGAAAATTAAATTTAATTTTCAATAAATCGGAATCCGGGCCGCGGCGCTTTCTTATAATAAATTATCAATGAAATAGTCCTAACCGGATTTGAACATGCACATGAATCAAAGATTCATGGCACCGATAATCAGAACTCGGCATCTTCCAAAAAAACATCAGTTAATTGAAGTATCATTAGATGTCCTGAGGCGAGTTCTGAGGATTGAAAATTAAATTTAATTTTCAATAAATCGGAATCCGGGCCGCGGCGCTTTCTTAGTCAAGAATCAACTTGGTATAGCATACTTCTTGCACGTCTCTTTATCGCTTTCAACTGAAATCTTTTCACAGATTGAAGGGTCTTGTTTTCTTGACGCAACCTTGTCATAGCAGTCATTTTTTGCATCTTCATTTTTTAGACTGTCACAAATTGAAGAATCCTCTTTTCGTTCAGCAACACTTCCCTTACATAATTCAACAGAATAAAGATTAAGTGATGACTCTAGTTTTTCACAAACTTCAGGATCCATTGATTTTGCCGAGCATTGATATATGCATTCTCTAAAACGATAATTGCTTTTAGCTATCATATCACAGATGGAACAATCAGGGATTGCCATCGCTACCTTCCAATAGCAAGACCAAGTGTATTCCTGCTCTTTTTCTGAAGTCGATCCGGTCACCATATTACAGAAACTTATCTGCCCGCTCTTCTCAGCTTTTGATGTATAGCACATATTCCTTGTAGTCTCTTTTTCATAGGATGAGCAATCCTCTTCCTCTGATTTTTCAGCTTTTTGGGTTGCTGTCGGAGTTGCGGTCGGCGTTGATGCCAGACCTTTTGTTTCAATCCCGTCAGATTTGGTCTCTGAAGGTCCGGACTTTTTGATTTCCTTTCCTTCTGCTGCTGCTACGCATCTTTCACTTGATTCTTCATCTAAACTCCAACACGCGTCTTTGTAGCCAGTACCCATAATCTTGTCTATCACACACTGTTCTTTTTCATCCTTAAACAGGTCTTCGCATGCCAGCAGTTTAATAGTAAAGAATTGACTTTGGCATATGGCTACATAGCTTGATTCTGTACCCCTATATTCTTCATGATCATAGAATTGGGCGCCTTCACAAATACTAGGATCATCCTTCTGGATTGCCTTGCATGAATGAACCAATATCTGCTTATCAGTCCCATATTCATCGTATTTTTCATATATCTCTTCACATTCAAACCAATCTGGTTCATTTGAAACCAATGTCAGTATGCAAAGCATCCTTTCCTGTTCTGTCGACTTATCAGCACACACCTGGATATCTGCTAAAAACAGAAAATCATCAAGTTTATTCATCAAAACTTCATTTGCGCCGGCTAAAACCCCGAATAACTTTGCTTTGTTATCTATCTGAGAATAATCAACCTCTTTTCCAGTGAGCAGGTTATTAAACTCGGCACCTGCAGCAAGCGTTCTGTTCGCGAGGTCTGTTGCAGCTTTAGCAGTCTCCTTCACTTCCATTATGATCCTTTTCACTTTTCCCTTTGCCTTATTCAGCACCCACCTTACCTGTGGATCTGGATTCATTATCTCATCAGGCTCAACAGAAAATTCAATATCATCCACATGAGATGCAAAGCTTTTTGGTATTGTTTCAATATATTCTCCATCTCCGTTCCCAGAAAAATCCAGCATTATCTTACCGCTTCCGTCCTTATTGAGCACGATTGTCTTATCTAAATAAAGATTTGAGGCGACAGTCTTCCTCTCAAACCTATAGCTTATGGAATCTTCAGTCTCGATCAATTCTGGTTTGGAATAATCAGTAGATTCGCTTGTTTTTAGGCCAGAACCTTCAGCACTGCCCACAGTTGACTTTTCATCGAAATCGCAACCGGTCATCAATAATAATGTCAGAACTGTGAATAATGCAACTTTTCCCATGAGATATATAACTCTTTACTGGACATATTTAAACTTTATGGTTGATTGGGCGGCGGGATCTTAGGACTCTTTACTCCGCCAAGATATATCCCTTTTCTTAAGCCTCCAAATAAATTTGAATACAGCTAATCCATCACAGATTCCTGAATTTACCATGATACCAGATGCTGACATCATGCTTTTCTCTTAGGAGCTTCATTGCGGCAGGAATCCTGAAGTATCCGCACAACTGCTCACTGCCTGCATAGTTGATGGTCTTGTCTTCCCATCCTGCTCCGAGCCTGTTGTAATGGTCGATTGTCCTTTGGTTGTCATGCTTTTCTGTGAAGAACCTGATTGTATCGCTTCCTTTCATCATCCTTGCAAGAATTAGTGCATGAGGCAATATGAAACGGGTGTGAAGGCCTCTTTTTCTGAATGCCGGAGATACTGCCACTCGCGACAAGCACGCAGTGTCCGGCTCCTGCAGGTCCCTGTAGATGCCCCCTATGCCTACACATGTCTTGTCTAGGGTGTAGATGTACAAGGCAGTTGATTCATCCACTGTCTTTTCAGATTCATATATCCGATAAGGCCTGCCCTGAGTGATAGATAAGGCTGATCTGGCCCAAAGATTCGGAATATTCGAGGCATCTGCTGTCTCCTGAAAGGTCATCTCTACGGTCGGGCCGAACGCAGATCCTACAAGACCTATCGCATTGTAGACATGAGACATGTCCATACCTGGCCTGACCAATACTGCTTCCACCCTCGCATCCAAGCCTTTTTCATCCTTGAAATCAGGGTGATTTCCAAGCCAGTCTGTATGGTCCAACTGTTTCGACAAAGGGCTCAGACCTTCAGCATATTTCTTATCAAGAAATGCCTGGATCTGGGCCATGCTGAAGATCATCCTTTCTCCTTCCTGGACCTTGTCAAAATCATCTGAAAGACCGGATTCTGACAAAAGGTACTGATATGCTTGTCCTGGGAGCTCAATCATGTTCCGTGCAATGCCATCTCTTTATTTATAATATTGGTTGTTATTGTATATACATGCTAATATTTTTATTTTTGATATCAGGTAATAGATTACATCAAAACCTTTAAATATCTTAAATCCTTAAAATCGGAAGATAATGGTGCTGGATACTCTTACTGCGATAACGTTGATGCTTTTTGTCTCCTTTGTGTTCTCAGAGATTTTCTTTCGGATCAAATATCCAAGAGTCATCGGCCAGCTACTAGCCGGAATCATACTGGGCATCCCAATATTTAAGATACTGATGACTCCTGATATCCTTTCAGATATATCTTTTCTTGCGGACCTCGGCATAGTCTTCCTGCTTCTACTGACAGGAATGAAGCTTAATCTTGAGAAATTCCGCTCTTCTGGCAGGGATTCTATTATGATTGCGCTTTTCTCTGTTTTTTTTCCATTTATTTTGGGATTCATCCTCATGAAAGCCTTAGATTATTCTAACATGACGGCTTTTGTTGTGGGGGCTGCGTTTTCCCTGACTGCAGAAGGTACGAAACTCAATGTGCTCATGGATATCAAGGCACTGAACTCAAAAGTTGGAGTCATCATGCTTGGTGCGGGAATACTTGATGATGTGTTTGAAGTGATATTCCTTTCAATCGTTCTTCTTGTAGCACAGCATACGTTCTTTAATATAGCAATACTGCCGCTCAAGATCTTTCTATTCGCAGGGCTCGTCTATCTGGCATTCAAAATTTTTCCAAAGATACTGAGAACCATACATAAAGAAAATTCCAAGATCGCAACTTTCTCGCTGATGCTGCTTTTTGCATTGGTTGTTGCAACACTTTCAAATAATCTTGAGCTTGGGCCAATCATCGGAGCATTCATAGCCGGATTGATAATAAACACATCAAACAAGAGAAAAAAAGAACGCAAGGAAAGCATAAAGGAACTTGAACTCATGACGTTTGCATTCATCATCCCTTTTTTCTTCATAAATATCGGCCTGAATTTCGATTATTCGATATTTTCACATAATATGTGGCTTACCTTGATGGTGACGCTGCTTGCGACTTTTGGAAAGCTTCTTGGCGCCTTAGTCGCTACTCCATTTACTAAATTAAACCTCAGGCAGACTCATCTCATCGGCTGGGGCATGAATTCAAGAGGTGCAATAGAGCTTGTTATTGCTGAGGTCGCAAGGATAAATAATCTTATACCTGTTGAAGTCTATTCAGCTGTTGTGTTCATGGCTGTCGTCTCAACATTAATCTTTCCTTTTGTAATTAAATCAATAGTGAGCGCAGACCGAAGCATATTAAATGAATGAGATGAATCCAAATTTGAATTCTTCATACATTGACATTGAAGACCGAGTCCACTACATATCCTATAGCAAACGAGATCGTTGCGACACCCAATGATATTAGCGCCATCTCAAGAAATCTGGGCCAGAGCTTTGTTCCCTTGGCTGTTGTAATATACATCGTATAGCTGAAAATGACCAGGAGCGCTACAGCCAGGGTCACACCCAAAGCGATAAAGACATTGGGTATCAGAAAAAATGGGATTATCAGAAATATGACTGTGATGATATAAGCTCCGCCTGTATATAATGCAGACTTTACTGGCTTTTTTGCTCCGTCTTTCTCTTCTTTGGATGATAGGTATCCTGATGCTGCCATGGACATAGAAGCAGCTATCCCTGTTATCAGGCCGGTGATCGCTATCAACTTTCCGTTCCTAAGCGCAAATGTAAATCCTGCAAGGGCACCGGTTAGCTCGACCAATGCATCATTGAGACCAAGGACTATCGAACTTGCATATTCGAGATTCTCATCTTCGAGAAGGCCTAGAAGCTGTTTCTCATGCTTCTGCTCATCCATTATTATGTCTTTGCCTTCTGAGAATCTCTTTGCAAGATATCTGTATGCCTTCTGAGCTGTCTCCTCGCCTCTCTCCATAAGCCGAAGACCGAAGGAAAGGCCGAATATGTATGATACCATCACGTAGAACCAAATAATGAGAGTTTTAGGCTTCTCGTCTTTTTTCGAGATGCTTTTCCAGTATTTGTAATGCTTGAGTTCATCCTTTGAGATTGACTTAAGAATCTTTCTGTTATGGAGATCCCTGGTCATGGACGCGAGTTTCCTGTAGACAATGTGTTCTGTTATCTCGTTTTTTTGTGCTTTTTCAATTGCATCTGTGGTCTTCTGGTCCATTGTAAGTCCCTTCTATGTGATTAGATATGGGTTCTGTGCTTAGATATTTAAATTTTTATAACTTAAAAATAAAAAGAATCTCATCTGTACCTGCTCTTGACCTGCTTTTCTATCCTGCTCAGAGCCATCCTGACTGCAGTCACGACATCCCATTCTGCAGATTCAGAAGAGAAATCACGGCCCGGTGCGCTTAGGTGGCATAAGACCTGATACCTGCTTCTCTTGCCTGATGAGTCATTTTCCTTAAGATGTATCCTTAGGTCCATTATATTTTTGATATGGGCTTTGAGCTTGTTCGCGTGGATAGATGCTATCTCGTTTATTGTTTCAAATTCCACACCTCTTACACCTGCCTTGCTAAAACCCCTAAACCTGATGTTTTCTTCTGTTTTTCTAATGACATCCAAAAACCGCTTCAGAATCCCCTCTGCAGTGACAATGCCTTTGATTATACCATATTCTTCCACAAACAAGAAAGTCCTTTTATTCTCTGCCATCATCGCTGCTGCTTCTGACAGGTAATTGTCATGGCCAACCGAAAGATCAAAAGGCTCGGAAAAATTTTCAGCAGGAAGCTCTAATAGATCTTTCTTTTCCGTCTGGATTGTGTTTTCTGGAGTATCAGGACGCTGGGCATGCTGTCTTTCCTGGGTGTGATGCAGATGATAGCTGTCCATTATCCTGCCTACCGTGATTATGCCTGACAACTCGCCAGTCTTATCCATCAGCGGAATCTCTCTTAGTTTTTTTGAATGCATAAGATGAATCAGTTTTCCGAGTTTTTCATCTGACCTTACATACAGCGGTATCTGTATTGCGCTATCTATCCTATGATCCTCACTGAGATGCTCCTTTATCTTCTCCAAAAGACCATAAATGTCTATCGTGCTGACCTGATTTTGACCTTTGGCATCGAAGATTGGCAATGACCTTATTGTTGAATCAAGCATCTGTGCAGAGATGGCAATCAGATCCGTGTCAGGATTTATCCGTGCACATGGGACAGTGTATTTTCTTACTTTTTCATGACTGACATCAGCTCTAGAACGTAGCATCTGGAACTGGGAAAAGATTCCCTTGAAGCCTTTTTTAGAGAACACCAGTGCCTCTTCTGCCTGTTTTTTTTTCATCTCTCCTAAAAGTCTGGATACAGTCTCATCATCCCCTATATGGACCGTACTATTGCTCTTACTGATATCTTCTGCTGTGAACATGAAAAATCACCTCATCCAATCAATTGGTTGATACTGCAGTCACTCTCTGGAATACTTTCCGACAAGCTCTCCGCTGATGATGATATGGTCCTCAATCGCCTGAAAAACCTCATCTTTTGTCGCACCAGTCATGAATTTTGGCTTCCAGTCAAGGACAAAAACCCTGAAGAAATACCTGTGAGTGCCGCTGGGAGGACAAGGACCTGTGTAGCCTATCCTGCCGAAGTCATTTCGTCCGATTATTCCAGGAGATGTTCCTTCTGCTATGTGTGCGGCATCGACAGGATCTATACCCGTCAGAATCCAGTGCGTAAGTGTATCTACCGGAGCATCCGGATCCTCCATCATAATCACTATGCTTTTAGCAATCCTGGGCATGCCTGTAATCCTGAGCGGAGGACTTATGTCCCTGCCATCGCAAGTATACTTCCTGGGTATCTTTTTGTGGGCCTCAAAAGAGGGAGAAAAGACCTTTATATGATACATATATCCCACCTCCATGCAGTACAGGCGCAGAGTGATGCTGCTGCATCATCCCAGGACATCATTCGTATCCACTATCTCCAGCTCTCCCATGACTGCATAATCTTCAATGTCTGCAAGAACAGTTGCTGCAGCCAGGGTATCCTGAGCATCCCTTCCAGCCACCATGACAACTGTGTTTTTGTTGCGGGTAAAATACTGTATCCTGCCCTGGCCCTGATTGAAATCCTCAGTGCATGGAGTGGGATTGTCCAAAAGCTGGGCTGATAGACTGTTTACGCATGGACCTCCGATCAGTATCATATTCTGATCAAAACCTTCTACCTGATCATCAGTCAGAGTTATGTCTCCGATAGGATTTATCCTGACTGTCCTAACACCATCTGATCCGCTTATGACTGATGCAGAAACAGGTGCCAGGAATGCTGAGGCATAAACATCCTCCTCAGGGACACGGATGGTCAGCTCATCCTTGTTCTCGGTATCATATGCTATCCTGGAGCCTTTTTTTGTGACCGCGATCTGAAGATCATCCTCACCGACAAAATCTGCAGGGACACCATCATCATCAACAGAATCTATGACAATCTCATCATCCTCTACTGCCAGAGCCACAAGAATCACTGATTCATCTACCTCATCGCCCTGCGTCTCTGCCACCGTGATCGTGGTGCTGGTCAGATTGATACTTGCCTCGTTTGAGGATTCTATCTGGCCGTTTCCAAGTGCAGGCATAGCCTGATAAGCTATGGAATCCTCTTCGAGCGCAAGCTGAATGCTTCCAAGGCTTCCAAGCGAGATAGTATCAATCGCTGGCTGATCACACCCATTCTCAAGCTCCTGATCGATCACAAGCACATCATCATAGGTCTCGTCATTTATCGTGATCTCGCCGTCTCCGCAGTTCAGGTCAGTCACCCTAAGGACATGGCTCTCACCTGTAGAGGTCGTGTACAAGAGCATTGTCCCTTCTGGGTCCATATCTGATGACTCTCCTGGAAGAAGCAGAACCTCTTCATCATCTACTCCCAACATGATCTCATCTTCATCCTCATTGTAAAAATATGATATCTCCACTTCCTGATCATCAATGTTACTAAAGGTAAATGTCGCCTGGTCTGATCCTGCTTCCAGCTCCATGGTCTCATAGTTTCCGATTATATCTGCAAATGATACCTTCCAGTTCCCGAATACCGGGTCTATCCAGCTGTCGCCGACTGCAAGATATACCTCATCTTTATTTATACCTTCATCTTCTTCACCTACTGCGAAGTTTAAGGCGAAACCTTCCCAGTTCCCTTCGGTTCCAAGAAAAGAAACTTCAGAGCCTTCAATCTCCCTGCCATTTATCTCTATAGACTCAGCATCCTCCATGACTATCTCCTTAGCACCAATCAGGACCTGGCACATATCATCATCAAAGTCTCCGTGAAGCGCGATTGCGCTCAGAAGAGTCAGTGTCATGTTACCGAACTCACGGCTCTCGTCCTCATCAAACCAATAGAAATTACCGTCTACCATGATTCCACAGGCTTCGCCGTCGGCATCAACATTCCTGACCTCTATCCTGTGGCTTCCTGATGTGTATTCGTTATTCTGCTCAAGCCAGATCTTCTGTGTTCCTGATGCAAGACTCAGGCTATCCAGTATACCTCCTGATTCATCTGCTTCTGTTATTGTATATTCGTTTCCCTGGATAACAATAACTGTTCCTGCCAGGTCTTCATTTACATCATCGGATTCATACTCCACAGGACTGTCGAATTCAAGCTTGTATTCATAGAAAGAATCGCCTTGAGGAAAATAGAGAAAATCCCCAGCCTCTTCATCATTATCCTCTGCATATAAGAATTGACCTGCGCCATCAAAAAAACTCATCATCTGCTCATATTCAACATCCTGCTCATTCACACCTTCTGAATCTTCATATTCCTCGTCTGACAGGATAGTGTCGAGTTCCAGATCATCGATCTCTCCAGTTATAATGTCATTGAAATCCTCACCGTAGTTGAGGTTGTTGCCTGATGTCGAGATGCTCATACCATCTGTGACCGTCGGCTCGATAACTGGTCCAGTCAGGACTGATTCCTCGACAATGGCCTGCTGCTGAAGATCCACTGCCAGTTTCACTGCACTTATCGTGTCTATCGCGTTTGCATCGCTTCCTATCACTATGTTTGTATTCCTTAGAAATCCATCAACAATGAAAGGCTCAGGGTAATCGTCTATCTCTGCTCCTGCAAACTGAGCAGTTCCGATCAAAATAATCCCAAAAAATACACTAATCATCATCCCATACATGATTTTTTTCATCATCCTCACCTCCAAGGAAATCTGTTCTCCGTTGCAATCAAAGAACTCATCTAGATACAACTGCTAAACTTGCTTTTTGCCAGACTAATTTTCCTAAGACCTGTTTTCTAATATAGGAGTCCTTATAAAATAAATCACTCCTCCTGCACTGCCTCCCAACCGTCATCTATGAATGGCCCAATCTCATCAGATACACGAACTATGTAATGATACCCTCTTGGGCAGACCTCGCATGCAGTGCAGACAGCAACATCAGGATAGACAGTCTCAATCCCGATTATCTCTGCGTCGTGCTCTGCAGAGTAATAGCTTATTATCAGTTCCTCGTCTGTGGGATCTGCCACGAATTCTGCCCCGGCTTCTGAATACCATTCCTCCCATGAAGTTTCGACACACTGCATCGGCTGAAATTTTAAGGTCTCATGCTCTATCAACTGCTGGTCCAGATCATCCCATCTTCCATCAACCACTGCACTCACAATTCTCAAATCATCAACCCTGACCCTTATCGTGTGCGGAGTGATCACTTGTGCTACTATCTGGCCTGAACGGTTTCCGTAGCCTGCATTCCTGCTCTTGAATGAATACGTGAATCCATACCTTCCTGGACCAAGACGCTCCTGTCCGACAAAAGAAAGATCGAAGCCGTCATAGCCATATGTAGGGCTTTCCTTGATCCATTGCTCTGCAATCGCTTTTGCATCTTCAATCGAGATCTCTCTTGCCTCATCAATCAGCCTTTCCATCTCCTGCGCCACTGCCAGATGCCCTGCATCGATCCCATCCAGGGAATATGGGTCAATCTCGACTGTCTTTAGGACATTTGAGTTGATTGCCCTGATCACTGCCCTTCTGTCTTCTTCCGGGTCATTCGGATTTACATCCTGCAGATTCATAAAATCATTCTGCCTGAATATATCCAGTGTCTCCTTATACCTTGATGCAGATATGTCTTCCATTATCTGTGTCTGCTTATTTCCAAATTCATCATAGAGAGTGTAGATAATGTTTTCTTCATTAATCCTTATCATCTGTCTTGAGAATCCAGAACTATCCTCATCCATGTATAATTCCATCTCAAAAGAAGTGCCTGAATCAATCTCTATAGGCATACAGCCTGCCATAACCAATACCAGAACCATTAAAAAAAATCTCCTAAACATGATAACCACCTCGCGTAAAAACATTGATTGAAAAAATCTTAATCAATGGTAAAAACTGATATAATACAGTCAAATAATAAACTATTCTTTTCATTATTACAAAAAAAGAAAAAATTTTATCAATATTTTTCGTTTCACCTTTTCAATCAGACAATAATCAGTTGAAAAAGGAATTTTTAATATTACCCACAGTCGGCTATTATGAAATCCTATACTACCAATCCTCACACGACTGTCGTCGTGAACCGT
>CAYMIF010000061.1:0-10683 GCA_964390375.1 uncultured Methanosarcinales archaeon | reverse complement strand
AAGGAGGTGATCCAGCCGCAGGTTCCCCTACGGCTACCTTGTGACGACTTAACCCACCTTACTGAGCTTAGGTTCGACTTATCCAATAAGATAAGGCTCACCTAAACCCTGCTCGGTTGGTTTGACGGGCATTGCCTTTTTCCCATAACTGGTACTTGGCGTTCCCACCACACGTACAGTTTTCCCGTATGTGGCGAGCCCACAATGCATCTGTTTTTTTATCAATCTGGACTTAGCATTGCGGTCTACCTCCTTCCCCTTTCAGGTACTATGAGGTAGGCTGACTTCCTACTATATATAGTTCACATGAACTTGTCCAGTAGGATCTCCCAGGGTCACTTATAATTCTATTTCACCCATCCAAATAAGGTTAAAATTGTGATTTCCATCTACCACCGCTAATAAATGTCATCACACCTTGCCTATTGCATCCTTTTCAGGATATGAGGCTGGGTTTCGTCTCAAGCCCTCCAGCGTTCCTGTTACCAAGATACGCCTGCCTTTTCGACTACATGGTTGGATTTTCACCAACTAGAGCTATAAGCTGCCTGGCACGTTTGTTTCGGTGTGTACAAGGAGCAGGGACTGATTCACCGGACCGTGATGAAGTCCGATTACTAGGGATTCCAGCGTCATGAGGGCGAGTTACAGCCCTCAATCAGAACTTAGATAAGGTTTCGAGGATTAGCTTCTCCTTTCGGAGTCGCAGCCCATTGTCCTTACCATTGTTGCGCGCGTGTAGCCCAGAAGATTCGGAGCATACAGACCTACCGTTGCCTGCACCTTCCTCCTGGTTTCCCAGGCAGTCCTTACAATGAGCTCAGTCCTAACAAGTTAGCTGTTAGCAATTGTAAGCACAGGTCTCGCTCGTTGCCTGACTCTCTGCAAATCCTGCGGATTTTCAGATGAAATCCCAGGGATTCTTAACAGGACACTTCACAGCACGAGCTGACGGCGGCCATGCACTACCTCTCGGTTCGTCAAGTAAGGTCTTCAGCCTGACTTTCATTCTACCGTCGCCTCTGGTGAGATTCTCTGCGTGGAGTTAGATTAAACCGCACGCCGCACCCCTTGTGGTGCTCCCCCGCCAATTCCTTTAAGTTTCAGCCTTGCGACCGTACTTCCCAGGCGGCGAGCTTAACATCTTCACTTCGACACTGCATATTCACGGAGAATATGCAACACCTAGCTCGCAGTGTTTAGGGCCAGGACTACTCGGGTATTTAGCGAGTAAACTTCCATATAAATATCCCTGCTTTTTCTTCGGTAAGTAGAATATCAGCAAACTTCCGAAGCTAAGTCAGAAATTTTCTTAAAAAAAAGGAAATTTCTCGAATCTAATCCGGTTTGCTCCCCTGGCTTTCGTCCCTCACGGTCAGATCCGTTCTAGTCAGACGCCTTCGCCACAGGTGGTCTGTCAAGGATTATTGCATTTTACCGCTTCCCCTGACATACCTCTGACTCCTCCCGGTCTCAAGTCCGGTAGTGTCTCCTGCGCGCCGTTATGTTGAGCATAACGATTTCACAAGAGATTTTCCGAACCCGCTACGAACGCTTTAGGCCCAATAAATGTGATTGCCACTCGTGGCGCTGGTGTTACCGCGGCTGCTGGCACCAGTCTTTCCCACCACTTATTCTCCAAGATATTTACTCTTGGCAAAAGCCTATACTTTGTATAGGCACTCTGGATCCCCTTATCACACTTGCGTGCATTGTAAAGGTTTCGCGCCTGCTGCACCCCGTAGGGCTAGGACCAGTTTCTCAGTGTCCTTCTCAGGGCTCCCTCTTTCAAGGCCCTTACTGATCGACGCCTTGGTGAGCCATTACCTCACCAACAAGCTAATCAGCCGCCGACTCATCTTTAGGCCGTAAAGTTTTTAGGAAAAATCATTCCAGATATAATCCCATATAGGGTTTTATCCTCAGGTTACCAAGGTTATCCCCTACCTAAAGGCAGATTATCGACGTGTTACTGAGCATTTCGCCGAGATTGCTCTCAGACTTGCATGGCTTAGTCGAATCCAGATAGCAGCAATCTCCCGCAGGATCAACGGGAAATCGAATTAAAGTCGCTATTAAAGGAATTCTTGCGAAACGAGGTCATAATGACCTTGTTTTTGCCAAAAAATACGTTTTCCCATACTTAATAATGAATATTAAGCACACTCTCTTTGTTTTGCCAAAAAGCAAAGAATTTTGGAGGCGATTTAGTTATTGAGAGTAAAATGCTGTAAAAAAGAGGTTATTTATAAAACTTTTGTATCAGAAGAGCTATAACTGCTTATTTCTGCATCCTTCGTCGTTTCTCTTTCTTCATACGTTTCCGCTGCCATTTCCATCTCATCTGGCCTTTCTTTTTCCAACGTCTTGAATTTCTCTTCATTTTCAACAAATAACCTATTGATTTACAGTGAAATCCTGGATTGACAGGTTATTTATAAACATTTGGGTTTTGAGGCTTTTTTCAGCGTCTCTGGCAGCCTTGTGCTAAAATAACAGCGATAATTATTTATATGCTTCTGTCAGCCTGGATTGATATGATCAGAGCAGTGATCTTTGACATGGATGGGCTTGATGATCGACAGTGAGCCGAATCATCTGAAGACATTTAATATTGTCCTTGAGAGATATGGTGTTATCCTGACTGAAAAGGAGAATGATATATATGTCGGGAAGAGCAACAGGGATATCTGCCTGGACCTGGTAAGTCGATATGATCTTCCTGTCTCTTCTGAGGAACTTGGTTTGGCGAAAGTGCGAGAATACCAAAATCTGCTAAAAGAGGGCGTGGTTCCTCAGAAAGGAGTAAGGAAACTTGTCAGGGCTTTGCATCATACTGGCTATCCGCTGGCTGTCGCTTCTGGTTCACAGCTCAGTGATATACAGATCGTGATCAGCAAGCTTGGGCTGAGTGATTTTTTCGATGTGCTTGTCTCAGCTGAGCAGGTATCCAATGGCAAGCCGGCTCCTGACATATTCCTGCTTGCAGCAAAGAAGCTGGGCATTGGACCTGAAGAATGCCTTGTTTTAGAGGATGCCAGGACCGGCCTTCTTGCTGCAAAAAGAGCAGGGATGAAATGCATAATCGTTCCTAGCAGGGAGACTGTCGGGCAGGATTTTTCTGAGGCAGACCATGTTCTTCAGGATCTTGATGGAGTCAGGAGATATATGGAGAAAGGATTTTCTTAGTCTTGTTCGTTTTTCTGATTACAAAGATATAATAATGAATGTGTGTTTTATCATGCCATGCAGAGAAGCAGGAAGGCATTTGAGTATTTTACACCGACATACTGGAGACTCAGAGAGGGAGAGGGCGGTATCTATTCGCTCAGGTCTGACCATGGCATCAACAGTTCTTATTTACTCTATAACCTGAATGATCCGATCAACAAGGGAATTCCTGATCATGATAAGATCCTTCTTGGTTACAAGATAAACGAAAACCGATATACTCTAGCCAGAGTCGGTGATTTCGACTGTCTTGATGATCTTCTTGATAAAGGGACCTATTGTGACCTAATCGGAAATATCGCGGAAAGGGTCGCTAGAAGAATCACTAAGTATTATCTTGTAAGTTCAGATACCGGAATAAACACAAAAGGATTATATGGTCCTGACTTTGACAGAGCGAATGCTGATGGATATGTTGTGTGTGAATGCGGGGACCTTAGGTTTAAGGTAGACAGGTATCCTAATCATGCGATTGTTCGGACCCGTCCAGGGCAGGGTGATGAGACGCTTTCAGAAATCGACGGTTTCTTCTCCTTTAGTTATGCAGGGCAAAGGAACTTGCTTGTCCTGGAGGTGAAACTGGAGACAATCAAGGGCCTGACAAAGAAGATCTGGCCGAAGCTCTTCGAGCCACTTTCCTGTCTTTTTCCTGGATACAATCAATATTATCTCCTTTTTTCTGGCAGGGATTCAATCCTTCGGAAGAGAACACAGAACAAGACAAGACAGGTAACCCCTCAGGTTGAAAACGTCTATCACGTCCTAAAGCAGCACGATGTCACGACTCTTGCGTTCTCGTTCAATGAAAGGAAGGACGAGTTCCACCACATGACTAGGCACGTGATTAGCCAGCTTATGATAAGCAGGGGTTTGCCAGCGACTGTCAGTGGAAAATTGTCTGTTTCGGGTGAAGAGATAATATTTCAGAACGGCACTCAAAACGCTCTTGTGAGGCTCAGGAGAACCAGGGATGGTCTTTGGGTTGCACGAGGCGATCCTATCTATCCACTTGGCAATGGGAAAGGCAGTAGGAAAGATCATGAGAAATGGTCATATGAGATTTGACTGACTCGTAATATTTATAAAGAGGGTATGAATTCTTTTCTAACATCCAGGGCCTGTAGTCTAGTGGCTATGACGTTGCCTCGACACGGCAAAGGTCGCCAGTTCAATTCTGGCCAGGCCCATCCAATTCTTTCTTATCTTTATTCGTACAACTTCACGCAGTGAATGTTGTACTTGATGTGTTTTTCCCAGGTTTTTCTTAAAAAGCTGCGGCAGTTCAATTCTGGCCAGGCCCATCCAATTTCTTGTCATAGACTATTCGTACGGCATGCGTCAGCAATGCCGTACTTGATGCGCCCGCCAGCCGGCGTGACGGCTGCGGCAGTTCAATTCTGGCCAGGCCCATCCAATTCTTTCTTATCTTTATTCGTACAACTTCACGCAGTGAATGTTGTACTTGATGTGTTTTTCCCAGGTTTTTCTTAAAAAGCTGCGGCAGTTCAATTCTGGCCAGGCCCATCCAATTTCTTGAAAGCGCAAGGTATTTATATTATCTATTTACCCAATTTTTCATGCTCTCAAAATACAGGGAAATGATGGTCTTTTTCGCTTTTTTTTCGCTTTTTTTGAGCGCTCCTGTCTTTTCTGATGAGGCACTTACCATATCTGCCCCTGATGTTATTGATGGAACCAAGTTCTTTGATATAGAAGTCGTTGTTAATGATGAAGATGTGCGGAAAAACTCTGATACTGTGACTGTCAGCAACTGCAGGGTCGCTTCAGGCTCCCTTGCCTCTTTTCCAGATGATATTGGCTATCAGGCAGACTACAGCAGAAGATATTCAGGCCAGGAAAGATTCAGCCTTTCCCTTGCTGCTTTTGTCCCTGAAATGCTGTTTGATGACGGATATGACGAGCTTTTCAAGACAACCTGCATACTATACATAGGGAAGGATACAGGGACAGATTATATTGAGGTTGATGCCGAGGCTTACTCTTCGTTCAGCTTTCTTATATCAAATGTCGATGCAGATATTGATATACCTTCCGGGCTTGAGCCTTATGATGAAGATATTCTGCTGACAACATATTTTGGTGAACCATCTTACGACATAACACTTATGCTGGATTCATATGAATCATATGGAGATGAGCCTGCATTTGATCTTGATGATCCTGATTATGAAGAGCATTACGCACGGTATCATAGGGACTATAATATGATAGACCTTGAATTGCAGAGAGATGGAGATGATGTCTTATATAAATTCGGCTATTCATATGATGTAAGCGACAGATACTATGACAGCCTTTCTGCGGATGAGAAGAAAAAGCTGAAGACTAACCTGAAGACCGAACTGCAGCTTGCCAAATATTATCCTACATTTGCAGTGCAGCAGGAATATTCAAAGGAAAGGGAAGTGCTCTTTGAGGAAATAGAACTGGAAGCTGAGAAAGACAAAGAAGAATTCCTAAATATTGCTGATTCTTTGTCAATCCGATCTTCTGGGAATAATCAGCCAACCTATGATTATTCTCATCCAGAGGAAGAACTCACGAATGAATGCTATACTGACGAGGACTGCAAGAGCGGATATATATGCAGCGCCTGCGGGATATGCGAAAGGTCCGAGAACCTATATTCTGAAAATGAGCTTGTGATTGCTGAGGCATCAATCAATCCAGACTATACTTCCAAGACCATCTATAATAAGATCACAAGCAGGATAATAATCAGGATGTATCCGAAGATTGTCTTTGAGAACAGCGATGGTGAAGAAATTGATGCCTGTTCCATGAAAAAAGGGGCTTTTTCTGGTCTTAAACTGACTGCAGAGATCGACCAGTCTGATCGCTATGCTGGCTTTACTACTGGTATGCTCCTTGATGAGCGTAAGGGTGAGGATGATTGGGAATATAAGCTGGGCGATGATGAGCAGAACTATCTTTTTGTTATTAGCCCTAATGACCGGGAGAAACAGGTCGGGCTGGTCTCTGAGATATCTGAAAGTGCGACTATCAAGCTTGAGAATGAAAGGACCGTGATTGCTGAAGAAGAATTTGACTATACTCTTCTGCCTGTCGATATGGATATCGAGCTTGAGACAAAAGCTAAAAATATGCAGCAGGATTCATCAAAAGCAATCTATCTGACTGTTAAAAATCCTACTGCCAAATATATAATCAGCAGGATCCGTGCCGTGAGTGTAGGGGGGATTGAGCTTGATGATGATACCTTCAAGCATACTGAGGATGATGATATATATACAAATAAGCTTATCATAACTGATCTGAAACCGAACAAGAAATACGGCATAGCCTATTATGCTCCGGAACTAGGAAATATAAACATAGGTCGAGAACTGCAGAGCCTTTCGATGTGGGATCTTCAAAAACAAGCGCATAAAGCCGCACTTTTAGATACTGCTATGGCATACGGAGGCGAGGCGATATCCAACGGAGCGAAGAAATGGAAAAATATCGCAGACAGCGATAAGACATCTCTTGAAGGCTACAGGAAACTTGTGAAGAAGAATCCTGCAAAGTATTCAGCTAAGGCGATGGAGGAGTTCTCTACCAACGCACACAGGGCTTCTCAGTATCAGAAGAATTGGGAGGATGCTGCAAAGATAGTCGACGCGGAGAATAAGATCTATGGTGCAATACAGACCACAAACAGTGCTTCATCCACCAAGGATGATATCGATGACATGAGTTCAGAGAGCAAGGCGACGCTGACCGAGAAGGCAGCTATGCTGGGCGTGACCACAATCGATGCTCTGCAGACTGGTGTCGGTGCTGTGAGCCTGGTCACAAATAAGATACCTGTGGTCGGAAAGATGACTGCGGGCGTTCAAAGCGCTTTTTCATGGGCAACGAATGTGTGGAAAGCAAATTTTCAGTACATCGCAAACAGCGAGAAGATAGAGAGGTCACAGGAAAAGACAGTGCCTGTGATCATCATGGTCGAAGTGTCTGATGAGTCCGGATGGATAACAAATTCAGCAATATCTTTTGGTGTTATTTATCATCATCTGGAATAGAGCTGATATCAGATGGGATATTTAAGGAAAATGAGAAAGAATGTGATTTTGGTTTCAATTGCAATGTTACTGATAGTTTCAGCTGCGCCGGTATATTCTGAAGAAACAGAAGATATAAGCGATGTGCTCCATAGTTATTATCAGGCAAGCGTTGAGGAGGATGTCGAAATCTACATGGGCACACTAGACAGCGCTTTTTTTGATGATATGATGCCAGAGGACCAGTCTTATGAGGATTTTGTTGCTGGAACGTTCTCTGTTATTGATACCCTTTATTATGATATAGAGGACCTCTCTATCAAGGTCATGCCTGACAGCGCATTAGCATTCTTCACGATAAAGGCAACTATTAAGCAGGAAGAGAACCGAAAGGATGTGGATAACGACATGGTAGCATTCCTCTGGAAATATGGTTCGGACTGGAAGATCAGATGGGTCATGACTGAAAAGCTCTATGACCTGAAGCTGAATTCTGATGTTGTAAACGACATGGCTGTATACCTGACCATCAAGGATGCATCCGAGGAATCGCTCAAGGACCTGGCGTCCAGTCTAGGGGTGATTGAGCCCGAGGATGAATCTATCATGGAGAATGAAGATGATGCAGCTGATTATAATGATGGTGGGGGCAGGAATGGATTTGACCAGAAAGAATATCAAGAATACTATGATAAGCATTATGGGGATGCAAATGATGAGGAGAACGGTTCACAGATCTGGAAATGGCTTTTGTTTGCAGCTGTCGTCGCAGGAATGCTGGTCTTGATATTCAAGGGAAGAAAATCGAAGAAAAGCAGCAAGAACAAGAAGCGCAGAAAAAACCGTGATTATCGAAGAGATGATCACCTAAGTCATTCGAGGGCCAGAAAAGATCAGTCGAACAAAGATAATCCTTCAGATGATGCAGAAGCTGAAGAAAGAGAAGATGACGGATCTGCTGATGATATTGATGATGAACAAGATGGCAGTGATGATGACGATGACTGATAAGATAGAGAACACCCAAAAAAGGCCGCTTCTTGCCTGGATAATCATAACCATTGTCTCTTTTTTTTCAGGGATATATGCTATGGCCTATTTTGATCTGAATTCTTTTCACGGCGGATTGTTCATGGTATCTTTGCTTTTCTTCGTCACAGGAATAGTCTGCATATTCATTTTCTATCGCAGATATGTGGCCTTAGACCATGCGATAAAGAACCATGACATCATCGCACAATGGAAATACAGCAGGAAAGACTGGGCAGATTTTCTGGAATGGGAATATGTCTTCAGGAAAAAAGAGAACAAGCAGAAATTTTGGCTTCTTACTGCTGTGACTGTCCCGATAATGGTTGTGTTCATATTGGTCATACCTGAGGCAAAGCTTGAGATGTTCTTTGTGCTTTTAGGGCTTTTGGCATTTTATCTGGTTCTTGCCTTTCTCCTGCCCAGCATAATCAAGCACCTCAGAGCTTCAAAGGATGCCAGTGTCCTGATAATCGACAAGGGGGTGCTTTTCAACAGGTCATATCATACCTGGGATTTTCCGCTCTCAAAACTGGAGAAGGTCAAGCTCATGGAAAAACCCTCTATTCATATAAGGCTTGTCTATGGCTTCTTCGACAGGCTGGGACCGCGAAGCTATACCCTGAACATCCCTGTTCCAAGGGGCAGGAAGGCAGATGCTTCAAAAGTGATAAAAAGACTCCTTGAAAAAAATAAGAAGCGATGAACTGCCAACTCTTCTATTTAATAGTCCTCTTCATAATGGCCCATATATAGAATATTATAGTCGGTTTTATATATTAAAAAGGTTTAAGTCTGCTCTTATGAAAAAATTCCGAAAGAGATTGCTGGAAAGGAACATCAAGATATTCAAGCTGTTCAACCTGGTGATGGGCCTGCATTTCTTTGCGCCTGTCCTGGTCCTGTTCTATCTTGAGAACAACCTTTCCCTGACTCAGGTGATGATCCTTCAGGCGATATTCTCCATCTGTGTCGCAGCGCTTGAGGTTCCTTCTGGATATGTCGCAGACCTTTTCGGCAGGAGAAAGACACTTATATTCGGCGGATTCGCGTTCTTTGTGAGCATCAGCGTTTACAGCACAGGCAGGACTTTCCTGGTGTTTCTGATCGGCGAGATCCTCTGGGCATTCGGGATGTCCTTTATCTCTGGCGCTGACTCTGCCATCCTCTATGATACACTGAAGGACCTTGGAAGGTCGGATGAATTCAAGAAGATCTATGGCGATGCGAGGTTCTATTTCCTGGCTGCTGTCTCGTTTGCATCGATTGTCGGCGGCCTGATCGGAAGCATCAGCTACAGGTGGGCATTCTATGCAATGATCCCTTTCATGTTCCTCAAAGCTCCGCTGGCTATGCTTTTTACTGAGCCCAAGAGGCATAAGATGATCGTTGAAAGGGGATATCTAAGAGAGCTGTTTTTCGTTATACGGGAGAATGCGCTCAAGAACAGGAAAGTGCGCTGGCTTATAGTTTATTCCGGAATAGTCCTGACTTTCACTTTCGTGTCCTTTTGGCTGTCTCAGCCGTATCTTCAGCTGTCTGGGATAACTGTGGTATATATAGGCGTCATATTCGCAGCGTATAACTTGTTCGCGGCTGTTGTTTCAAGGTATGCTCACAGGATCGAGGAGCGGATCGGCCGCAGGTCCACCTTAATCGTTCTTTTTGTGTTCCTTGGCGCCGGGTTCCTGCTGATGGGAAATATTGTCTTCCTGTTCAGCTTCAGCTTCATGTTCCTGCATCAGTTTGTTAGGGCAATGGCTCGGATTATCCTCAACGACTATGTCAACAGGTACACAAAATCATCGATCAGGGCGACAGTACTTTCAATAAAGAGCCTGGTCGAAAGACTGCTTTATGCGATTGTACTTCCTGTATTCGGTTATCTTGCAGACCTTTATTCTATCGTATATGCCATGGCAATCGCTGGTTTTGCTGTCCTATGCTTTGGCATAATCATCCTGCTGATACTGCATAAGGACAAGGTGATGTGATCAGAAATATCTCTCGTGGATAAATATCCAATAAAGAACGGGGTTTTACTGAATCTCGACCGGCTTTCCTATTGCCTGGCCAGGCATGCCTTTTTCGAATATCGCTCTTACTGCGCCGCGGCTTCCATGCGGCGATGAGACCCTGCCTGCTATCTCCTTTCCGGTCTCTGTCTTAAATACTACCTTCTTTCCGACAAGACCCTGGGATTTTTCCTTGGATTCCATCTGTTCAGGATAGATGACCATCTGTTTGTCGTACTGATGGTGCCTTCCTGACCTGAAGTTCTTGATTATGCCTTTCATGATAGCGCAATGAAAAAAGAGGTTATTTATAAAGGTTGCTATGTGCTCAGTATCTCCGATTATATAAATGGATTCTCGCTGCATTTGGAAATAATAAC
>CAYMIF010000060.1:0-11254 GCA_964390375.1 uncultured Methanosarcinales archaeon | reverse complement strand
ACATGGATTTTTCTCTTAATTTAGAAGTAGTTAATTCTCATCGGAGATACTGTTGGGTAGGGAGAATCATAAGATGATGAAAAATGGGCCTGGAGGGATTCGAACCCCCGGTCTACGGCTGCCTTTGCATTTGCATGCTTAGAAGGCCGTCGCATTATCCAGACTATGCTACAGGCCCATTTGTAAAGCTGGATTTGGGAACTGTATTTAAATGTTTTTGGTTTGGAGCGAGAGAAACTTTTATAAACGAATTGGATTTTCAAAATCTCAGCTTTTTTCGCGGGGGTAGCCAAGCGGCTAAGGCGATCGGCTGCAGTATGTTATATACTGGAAAAATCGGTATGATTGAGGGCACTGCCCGATGAAATGCTGAAACCGATTATTCGGGGGTTCAAGTCCCTCCTCCCGCTCTATTTTTATTTCTAAAATGATAAAGTCAAAGAACAATATCAGCAATCCTTCCACGCAAGAATCACTGCAACAAGATCGGACATAAGAACTGTGCCTGATTTCCAGTCTGCGATGTAATCGAGGAGCTGCTGATCTGTTATGCATGCTGGAGGCGGAGGGCTGTCATGCAATTCAAGGCCTTGTTCGTATGCGCCTATGTCAGGGGCCGTGCCTTCATATGCCAGCGTTATCCCCTGATCATCAGACCATGTTGTTGACTGGTTCAGCGTAATCTCATCGTTGTCGTAGTCTATCGCTGTTATCCTCAACCTTTCTGTCTCTCCCTCCAGCTGAATGATGTCGCCCTGCTCTCCTGGGATTCCGAAACCGTCATAGAAATATGATGCATCATCGACAGGGATCGTTTTGCCTGAACCTGCTGATGCAGCTGTTGTCAGGAACGCTCCCTGGTCAATCATGTGGCTGTCGTCCTTCAAAGTAAAATCATAGGCCAGGGGATTGTTGAAACCAGGATCAATGTCCTGGTTTGCGGTGAACAAGGGACTGTTTTGGTTCCACCAGCCAACGTCGTGGTTGGGCGGAGTCTGCGTAGGAGACCTTCCGCCAGCAACTATCGCCCAGTCCTCTCCTCCCGGCTCACTCTGCACAACATTATTCTCAAAAGAAAAACCATCGGTTCCGGCAAACATGAGCTGGATAGGATTGCCATCTATCGTGTTCCACCATTCTATATCCCATCCGCTCTGGACCTCATCCTCGAACTTATTTCCTGCAAGCACGTTGTTCTTTATTATGTTGTCATAAAATTCCTTCCCTGCACCATCCTGATTCGGAATGGTCATTCCAGTGTGCCGGTTGCCGTAGAACACGTTATGATACATCCTGTTGTCATAGTTGTGGTATGCCTCATAAGGAGGCTGGGGGCAGTCGCTTCCTGGATACATGGCCCAGTTGAATCCTGCATAATTGTCATAGAAGAGGTTCCTCCTGATTATGCCTTTTTGGCCTGCATACTGTATGCTTGATTCTGCGCCAGGATCTTCGTGATCCTCTTCAGACCTGATGATGTTTCCTTCAATTAAGTTCCTCTGGGTAAGACAACCAGTGCCATCACATAGCTGATAGATCTCCCCTCCCTTGTTTTCTCCCTTGTTATTGACATAGTTGTTCCTGAAAACATTTTCATTGCTGCACCTGATGGCAAACGTGGCGTGTCCTGCATCAAGGAAGGTGTTGTTGTATATCAGGTTCCTCTCGGAATGCTCAATGACCATGGAGTCTCCGTATCCAGAACTTCCCGGATCCTCAAGCGTGTTGCCGGTTATCACGTTGTAATCTGATTCTGTCAGAAAAATACCCCTTGCATAGCCGGCTGTCGCACCAGAGAATTCGTTGTCCTTTATAATGTTGTAGTCTGCCTGATATGCCCGGACCCATCTTCCTGGCCTGATGAACCTAAAACCCTCGACCTTTATGTAATCGATGTTCAGAAGATACAATCCGCGACACTGCTTGCCATCATCAGTGATACCATTTATTGTCGTGTCTGAACGATAATCTGGGAGATCTTCTGTGGGGTTTATTATAACATCTCCCTCTGCCATGTATGTTATGTAATTTCCAGGAGCTCCGTTGTTGGTCGGAACTATCGGCTCAGAGTAGGTGCCGGCCATAATATGGACTGTGTCGCCCGGAGAAAGCTTCCCTTCCTGCGCCTCAATCCTGCACCAGGGCTGGGACTGGGTGCCAGGGTTTGTGTCAGAACAGGAATTGTCGTTCCTGTCGACATAATAATCAGCTGAATATGCTGGCAGGACGAACAGAACAAGGACAATCATATATATTATGGCATTTTTCATGAAACCATGAATGCATACCTCTTTTTTTAAATTTTTTCAAATATTAAAGATCCATGAAAATCAGCAGCCTGATTTCCAGGAAAGTATGGCTGCAATGAGGTCCTGCATCATAGCCGCTCCTTGTTTCCATCGAGAGATATAGAACATAATATCTTCTTCAGTCACGCATTCCGGATCATGCTTGCCGCCAAAATCATATTCAAGACCAAATTCAAAAGCCCCAATGTCTGGAGCTATGCCTGTATATGGGAGGGATATACCCTGTCCTTGTACCCATGAGACTGACTCGTTTAAGGAGATCTCATCCTGCTCATAATCAATCCCGACTACCCTTAGCATATCTGTCTCTCCTTCCAGCTGAATTATGTCTCCCTGCTCTCCTGGGATTCCGAAACCGTCATAGAAATATGATGCATCATCGACAGGGATCGTTGTGCCTGAACCTGCTGATGCAGTTGTTGTCAGGAAGACTCCTGAATCGACCATAGGGCTGTCCTCTTCAAGACTGAAATCGTATGCTGCATCATCCACAAATCCAGGGTTTAGGACCTTGTTTCCTTCAAAGAAATCCGGATGGTTCTGGTTCCACCAATCGACTGTCTGCTGAGGGGGATTGCTTGATGAATCCCTTGAGCCGTATGTGATCAGATAGGGCTCATCTGCCTGCCCAGAACCCCAAAAATTGTTGTTCTTGAGCCGGAATCCATTGATCGAGCCGAACATAAGCTGGACCGGCTTTCCTTCAAGCTCGTCTGTGTACCAACTCCATCTTTGATCATTTGCAACAAAAACCGAGCCAGCCAATATATTGTTCTTGACTATGTTATCATGGAAAGTGTATGAAGCGGACCCTGACAACGAAAGCCCTGCAAAGTCAGAGCCATAATGGACATTGTTATATACCCTGTTGCTGTGATCGTACTCTGCCTCGTCCCCATACAATGTCAAGGAAAGGCCAGGCCCGACCGTAGTCCTGAAGATGTTCCTTCGGATTATCCCGTGCTGACCTGCATACTGTATGCCTGAATAAGGCGAACTGTCACCGCTGGAAGGCGTGTAGATGAATTCATTGTACTCTACCAGGTTCCTTTTCGTTGAATCATGTATCTCAATGTCCTCGCGAAATTCTGCATTGCCATGCCAGTCGATCGTGTTATCTTCGCAGTCAAATATCTCACCGGTCTTCTCATACTGGTTGTAGAGGACATTTGCCCTGAACACATTATTGCTTCCGCATTTTATCGTAAAGCAGGTGTGGCCTGCATCCTCAAACTCATTCCCTTGAATCAATGTGTAGTTTGAATTGATTATTGCGAGGGCATCAGTGCCTTCAAAAAAATAATTGTCCTCGATTCGATTGTAGCTTGACCAGGCAAAATAAAAACCTCCCCTCTTGCTCTTGCTGGTCGGACCAAGGTCAGTCCCAAGGAACCTACTGTTCCTTATGATGTTATGATGCGATGCGACTGCTCTTCCAAAACCATTGGACCTTGTCACTGTCAGGCCATCTACGATTATGTAAGACACATGGTCCAGCCAGATCGGCCCGTATCCCTCTCCATTATCCATGGAGTTCACATCATCTATTGTCACGGTCTCGCCAGGATAAGCCTGATAAGTTATGTAATTTCCAGGAGCACCTGAGCGTTCTACATGCAGAACCTCGTTGTAGGTTGCTTCCCTGATATATACAGAATCTCCAGGTCCTGCCTGAGCCAGGACCTCTGAAAAAGTACAGAAAGGCTCGCTGAGCGTCCCTGGATTTGCATCATCGCATTGGCCTCCGAGAGAGTCCTTGTCCACATAGTAGTCTGCTGCAGTTACAAGATAGGACAAAATGATTAGTGATATAATGTAAATCAGACCAGATATCAATTTCATAGAAATATATCTATTCTTGATATTTATAAAATTTTTCAGAAAAACCATGATGATTTTTAACAAAAGAAATTCAACGCCTTGTCCTTGTCGTTGGACTTGTTCTTGAGTTCCTTTGGGGCACCCCGGAAAGTGTTCTTGACAACAGTATCCTTTAGCTCCCCGAACTCGGTGAGTTTCGAGTTGTCTTTTATTGATCTGTAGGTTATCTTGTTGTTTGGCATCAGAATTTTTTAACTTGTTTTTGTTAATAAAGATTGTTGTTGTCCAAAGGCTATATTCCGGAAGAAAAAGCGAAATATTTATTAATGAATAAAGGCAATAATTCTGAAAATCAGAATAATTAACTGAATATGCATATATTTTAATTGATTATCAGTTAATTTTTCTGAAAATCAGTATTAATTTTTATGGTGCCTAATAATAAAATGAAGAAATATCCAAGACTGCTACAGATCGATTCCCGCGGACAGATAGTAATACCAAAAGACGTGCGGGCAGAGCTTGGACTTGACGAGGGCACTGGTTTCTTTGCATATGCTATCGAAGGAGAAGGGATACTGCTGAAGATCGTGCCTGCAAAGGAGCTGTCAGAGAACAAAGATATGGTAGACGAGATACGCAAGAAGGCCAGACAGATCGGACTTGACAAAAAGAACCTGGAGAAATCAGTCAAGAAATACAAGAAAAAGAAAAGCGGAAGATTCGAGGTAATATGATGAGAGAAAGCATCGCCTTTTCAATAATAATTGCCATGATCATCATGATATCTATACTCGGACCAATGTTCATCTCTAAAAGAGTGGAAGAAATGACAGAACAAAAACCAAAAGTCACAGGGCATGCCACAAACGTAGAGGTATCATTAACATTATTGAAAAGGATGGACCTTTCACAACTTAACCTTTCGGCAGACCTGTCCTGGGCAGATAATTCCACAGTTGTTCTATCATGGAGCAATCTTTCTGCTGATAACTATTCTATCTGGATCTCAGATAATGTCAGCTGGATCATGAACGATTCTTCATTAGGACTACCAAATGTGACAGGGATCACTGATTTAAACTGGTCTGATCCGACCGCCGGCTCTGTTAAGAAAAGATTCTATCGCCTCGGCATAACCTATAATAATCTTCAGAACATCAGCCTTGAGACTGTAGGCAAGTTTGACATACCAATATATTCCTGCGACTCTTCAGTGCCAGGAGCAGAATTCAACTCATTTTCACTTCCACTCATCCCTTCGAATAGATCAATAAACAACATATTCAGATGGAATACTCAAAACGATGCATTCGGCTTCTATAATGAAACCGGAGAAAAATTCGATGGTGTTGTATATTTCTCAGGTTTCGGATGGACCGGACCATTTGATGAGCTTAACCTTTCATATTCATACTGGGTATTCGTCACAAGCCAGGACTATAATCTGACTGTAACAGGAAAAGTACCGACCAGGAACCAGTCCTTTCCGATGGTCTTTGCAGACTCCTCTGCACCTGGCGTAGAAAGATATACTCTTCCATGGAAGTCTGCATATACAAGATACGGAGTAGACGATACATTTCCATCAAATGCAACTCCTTTTGATGCAGTCATGATATACAATACAAGTACATTCGCGTGGGACGGCATACTGTATTTCGCAGGAATCGGCTGGCAGGGCCAGTTCAATGCCACAATACCTGGAGGAGGGTATTCATTCGTCAATGTACAAAACCCAATCGTATGGGAATATGACCCGGTGGGAGAATGAAAAGACATACAATAATAATCGGAATCTGCATGTTTGCGATAGTCATCACTATGCAAACCGCGTCTGCTGACATATGCATGCTCAGAGGATTCGTGAGCTATAATGACGGGGAGCCAGTAGATGACAACACATCAATAGTCGTGGAATATCCATATTTTGAACATGAGCATCAGACATGGACAGGAAATGACTGGCCATATCCAAACTTTTACTGGCTGGCTTTCACATGCAGGCAACAAATCGACAGCGTGAACATGAGAATACTCGGAGAAGAACAATCCCTGTTCCTCGACAGCGGGGTCATCGAACATAATTTCACACTCAGTTTCAATAAGAACCCTGCTGAAGAACCACCACAAGAAGAGAAAAAAGAAGACAAAGATGATGCAGACAAAGGCGGGGGAAGCAGCGAGGGAAGCAGTGGAGGAAGCAGCAGCGGCGGACCGCCAATGATCGGCCTTAAAAACGAAGATGTCAATGTGAGCGCTGGCAATGAGATAGTATTAATACTAGACGGAGATTGGCTGGATTTCTCCAAGTTCATACTGACTGTCGAGGATGTATCAGAAAATGACATCAAACTAAGGCTCAAACCAGGCAACGAAGAATTCAGCCTCAAACTAGGGCAAGGAAAGATGGTCGACCTCAATGCAGACGGCAGAAAAGATATAATCATGACTCTTAACAACATCACAGGAGAATTCGCATACATCTCAATAGAGAGGATTCCCAGAATGAAAGACCAAAGCCCAGAAGAAATCATGCCCAGCCAGGCAGAAGATGATGATCCTAACCTAAAAAGACCCAATAATGCTGTGCTTTTCAGATCATTGAGATTCAGGGATTTTCTGGCCCAAAACAGCGGCTGGATAAACTTCATGCTGATAATCATAATCGGAATACTTATCGTCACACTAGTGGTGGAAAACAAAAAAAACAAAAAAAAGAAACAACATGGAAAGAAAAAATAGAGCAAGGAACCTGTATTTTTTAGGACTGATAGTTATATTATTCATAGCAAGCACCCTGGACTGCCAGGCCGCTTTTGTGAATGTGAGAGGATGGGTCTTCTATCATAATGGAACACCTGTCCCTTCTGGCACAAATGTCAATATAACACAGACCGCAACAGGATGGAAAGGTACTGTGCAGACAGGAGGGCCTGAACCAAACTTCTATTTCCAACTAGGCATACAGGCAGCAGATGCAGGAACAGATGTCTTCAATGTCTTTTCATGGAGAGGCATGTTCAACGGCAGCTATTCAACATCAGGACTCAACGGCCCGTCAGGTTTCCTTGAGATGAATATAACATATGACAATATTGAACCAAGATGGAATGACACTCTCCCTGACCATACTATCAATGAAGATAATCTGTCAGGCATACCAAATGCGGTCTATCTGCCAGAATATGCATATGATTATGACGGCAACATATCCTCGTTCTCCATACAGTCGCAGAGCAATTCCGGACTAATCACCGCATCAATAGACGGTTCTAATTATCTGGATATCGCAGCACCTGCAGCAAATTCCAGCGGAGTCAACACAGTATGCGTCAGGGCATACGACGGCGAAGACTACTCAACTACAGAATGCTTCGACATAACAGTCACAGCTGTGCAGGACCCTCCTGCTTTTACTGCTGCAGCAGATAATGTATCCACGAATTATGTGTCGGAAAACACTAATATAAGAGTAACCACAAGCGCCATGGACTCGGACGGAGATAATGTCATACTATATGTCTGCAATTCGACTGCTGTTACTCCTGCCGGATGCACCGAAACACAGCTATGCTCAAACATGGCTGCATCAGACCCTACTTGCATATTCAATGCCCAAAACAACGACGGAGAATATACCTGGCATGCATTCGTATATGACACCAACAACAATCCAGCACAGGTAAATTATTCTGAAAGCTATATTGTAGATGCTACATCACCTGTTGCCGGAGCAGTGACACTCAACGGAGGCGTCAGATACTCAACAACAAATAACCTAAATTTCAATCATTCAGGATTCTACGATACAGGATCAGGAATATACAGGTATTACTACTCTGACAGCGATGAATCTATGCTGGGTGCAAATTCAAACTGGCTCGCAAACACAACCTACAGCGGATCATATACATTCTCAGGAGAAGGGAACCATTCAATATATGTCTGGGCAGGAGACTGGGCGACACATTTCAGCACAGCTGCTTCAGACTGGTGCTATGTTGATCTCTATAACCCATCGATCAACTCAATCACAGTGCTTCCTGAGGACCTGCATGAACTCTATGTCGGTGATGTAGTGATATATGCACTTATCACTGATTCTGCCAGCGGACTTAAGACTGATCCGAAGATGAGATTTCGGACAAATTCCACATCATGGAGCCAGTGGTTCGACGGAACCAGCCTAGGCGGCGGGAACTACACATTCAACATCACGATAGATTTCTCCCTGTATTCAAAAGAGGACATAACTTTCGAGATAAACGCAACTGACAACTTCAACCAGACCAATGTTACCACAAGCACAAAATACATCGATAAATTCAATATACCCCCTGTCCTTTCATTCATATCCAGCCAAGAGGTAAATGAAGACAGCCTCTTGTCTATTATACTCAGCGCAACAGATCTTGATGTGGATGATACTGTCACATTCACAGCAAGCAGTAAATTCACAATCACTGCAATAGACTCCAGGACAGCAAACGCAACATGGCGGCCGGATAATTCAGAGGTAGGCAACTATCTGATCACATTCATGGCAAATGACGGAATAGCCAATGATACACAAAGCGTTCCAATCGTGGTCAATCCGGTCAATGATGCCCCTGTATTACAACCAGTTGGTGATTGGGTAGGATACTACCAGGAACCTTTCTCTGCTTCTTTTTATGCAGTGGATGCTGACAATCAGAACTCATATGCGCTTGATGATAATATCCTGGTATTCGACATAATATCAAACCTTTCATGGCTTTTTGCCACAACATCCCTTGATCCTGTGACACTGAACTATACTGGAAATGTCTCAGTCACACCACTACTTTCGTATGTTGGCAGACATGACATATCTGTTTTTGTCTCAGACGGGGAAGACTCTGATTCAGAGAACATCACATTCACTATCGGAAAATGCGGAGATTATGACCTGGGCGGAGATCCTTGGTGCCAGTCACCTTATGAGGACTGCAGCAACTGTCCTGAAGACTGCGGTAGCTGCTCCTCACTGGATGATCAGAAAAGAATGGCTATACTTGTCGACCCTAGAAACTGCGTGGACCGGAATTTCACACTGAAGACATATGAACTCTGGAAAAGGGCCACATGCGATGTGATGGGCGACATAATATGGGGATTTGAGGTATGCGAAAATCTGAGCAATGTCGATGTGATCGTATACAGGCTGGAGAACAGGTTGTGGATAAAGGTAGACGAGTATGTTTCAGACGATAACGGAGAGATCACATTTGTTCCTGAGGCGACCGGAGAATACAAGCTTGTCGCAACAAAGAGCGATTATCCAACCGCATATAAATATCTTGAGATAGGAAAATGCCTGGAAGACGAGGAAGAGGTAGTACCAGAGGAAGAAAAGCCTACGCTCAATGAAACAGAAAGACCAACAGAAACACAAGAACCAATAGTCGTCCAGACACCAGAAGAGACCACAGGAGAAGAGCAGGAAGAACCTGCTTCATTGTTCTGGCAGGTCTTCATCTTCATATTAATAGGATTCCTTGTCGTGGCACTTGTAATCACTTCATATTTCTATTATGAAAAGGAGAAGAACAACAACAAATACCTGCTCAAAGCAAGAATAAATGTCCTGAAAGGAAAGAAGAAAGCGATGAAATACATAAAAAAATATTACAAGGAATTTTCAGAGAAGATGGGGTTTGGCAAAAACAAGAGAAAATGAAAAAAGCACTGATAACAAAAGAAAACAAGACATACTTCTTCGGCGGCGAAGATGTCCATACGCAATTTGGAGTAATAAGAAAAGAAGTGATTGAAAAATCAAAGCCCGGAACACTTCTTGAGACCAACACAGGCAAAAAGATGACCTTGATCGAACAAGATTTTTGCGACAAGTACAGGAAAATAAAAAGAAGAGCACAGGTCATTCCAAAAAAAGACATTGGACAGATAATAGTCGAGTGCGGCCTGAACAGAAAATCAAAAGTCCTTGAAGCGGGCGCAGGGTCAGGCGGCCTGTGCTTGGCACTTGCAAATGTTGTTCGAAAAGTATACAGCTATGAGATACGCGAGGATTTCCGATCGATTGTCGAGAAGAATATCAAAACAATGGGATTTTCTAATATTGTCTTAAAAGACCATGACATATATTCAGGAATCCCGGACAAAAACTTTGACTGCATAGTTCTTGACCTTCCTGAGCCCTGGAAGGCAGCAGAACATGCACTGGCAGCCCTGAAGATTGGTGGGAGACTAGTCAGCTATTCCCCATCAATCATCCAGGCGCGGGACATGATCAGTGAAATAAGAAAGCTTAAGGGTTTTGTGTATATCAAGACAAGCGAGGTCATCGAGAGGATATGGGAAGCTGAAGGAAGAAAGGTGCGGCCGAAGGAACAGCCAATCATACACTCTGGCTTTCTGACATTTGCACGGAAGATATAGATCAGAAACAAAAAATTCAATCAATCTTCTTGAGACCATGCCACCAAGAGTCGGAATCCATCTTCTGAAGCTGCTTCCACAGAGATTTTGCCGAATCTGTCCTGAGCTTTTTTCCGACATTATCTATCCAGTTCTGGGCGCCTGCGTGACCCTGCTCGATATACTCCTTTGCCTGGAATGCCATGTCAAGAAGGTCTGCGTCCTTTGCTATCTTTCCCTCTTCAGTCGATTTTTCCTCGAGTTCTTTCCATCTCTCAAATATAACCTGCTTCAGCTCTCCTAGCCGGTCAAGCTGTTCTGAGACTGCTTTTTCTTCATCTGCTTCTATATACCTGTTTCCTACCTTATGTACATCTCCAAGCCTAGATTCGCCGATATCATGGAAGACCACCATAGAACAGACCTTATCTGGATTTTGGTTACCTTCCATTTTAGCCAGAATATATCCTATCTGAGCAGCCCTAAGGCTATGATCTGCTATGGACTCTGGAGAGCTTATACCAATGAGCCTCCAGCCTTCATGCTTTATCCTTTTCAGGTGACCCATCTCGAAAATAAACCTGGATATCTCTTTTGGATCCATGATGATGGATAGGTTTTTTGATGATGATATAAATCTTTTGGAATATATGATGCTGGGTATTTGTGCTGGCCAAAAGTGAAATTTTAGCATCTTTTTAAAATTCTGGATTATTCGA
>CAYMIF010000059.1:0-11287 GCA_964390375.1 uncultured Methanosarcinales archaeon | reverse complement strand
TTGTTGTTATTATTCCAAATGCAGCGAGAATCCATTTATATAATCGGAGATACTGTATTAAAAGAAACCTTTAAATATGATGATTGATTAATATAGTCATAAAAGAGGTAAGCAAAATCGCACAAAAGGATGATAATATGGAAGAATACATAGATGAGCGTCATGTTGAGTTTGATGATTCTGAAGAGAAGCTCGAGAATGATGAGATCTCTCCTGAAGAGGAAGCATTCGTCAAGGGCTATGAAGAGGCTTCTGAATCTGACAAGAAAGAAGAAGAAGACGATGAAGAGATTTAGCCTTGCCAATATTTCTAATTATTAAAATAAACTTACCTATATAATGCTGTGGGATCTTGGAAATTCTTCAACCGGCTTTCGTATCCAAGATGAAGCCCAGATTAAAAGCAAGAGCTCAAATCCATTGATAAGATATTTCTATCACCTATTGAGCATGCTGATGATTCTTATATGGAGAATCAGCAATAAAATAGATAGTTATCTGGTTTTTAAGAGATTTCTCAAATTTTTTTAAAATAACTTATTGGCGAATCCACCCAACCAATGGATATGATGGTGTGTTGTAGGGGGAATTATATAGAGGAAATAATAACAACTGGCGCGTTCGGAGCTGACCTTGTTCCTGAATAAAGTGCTGGGTTGAGGTCAGCGAAGGAGATTTTTGCCAGAGCAAAAATCGTAGAGCCAGCCGTTGCTGTTATTATTTTTGGAACTATCGATAATTTGTTTTTATAATCGGAGATACTGCTTCAACCATAACATTAATAAATAGATGCATTTTAGCTGAATTAATCCTAGAGAAGATGAATCCTCTAAAAAAAAGACTTGCAGGACTGATTTCAAGGCAAATCAAGGGCTTTGACAGCTCTCTTCTAGAGACACCTCCGGATCCTAACATGGGGGATTTTGCGCTTCCATGCTTCTTTTTGGCAAAGGCGAGGAAAAAACCTCCGCATGAGATCTCTAAAGAGCTTGCTTCAAAATTTTCCAAAGGCACTTTCCTGCAGGAAGTGAGAAGCAATGGCCCATACCTGAATTTCTTCATATCAAAGGCTTATGCAGCAAAGACAATACTCAGCGATATCAGCAAGTCGCATGGAAAAGTGGGGCATAGCCCTGCTTTTGTGGGAAAAAGAATAATGGTGGAATATTCCTCGCCCAATACCAATAAGCCGCTGCATCTGGGACACGTGAGAAATAACGTGCTGGGCAAGATTGTCTCGCTTCTGCTGGCTTCCCAGGGAGCAAAAGTGATCCAGTCAAGCCTTGTAAATGACCGCGGGATACACATATGCAAGTCAATGCTGGCATATCAAAAATGGGGAAATGGCAGGACTCCGAAGACCGAGAAGAAAAAAGGCGACCATTTTGTCGGAGATTTCTATGTTATGTATTCAAAAAAGGCGAAAAATGACCCAAAAATCGAGGAAAAGGCAAAAGAGATGCTCAGGGCCTGGGAATCAGGCGATCCGAAGACCCGAAAGCTTTGGAAACTCATGAATACCTGGACCCTCCAGGGATTTTCAGAGACATATCAGCGCATGGGAATCAGGTTCCAAAAGCTTTATTTTGAATCAGAACTTTATAAACACGGAAAAGATATAATCAAGAAAGCACATGAGAAAGGCATAGTGGAACAGGATGATTCCGGCGCTCTTTATATGGATCTTTCAAAAGAAGGTCTTGATAAGAAGGTGCTGCTGCGATCCGACGGGACAAGCGTATATATAACTCAAGACATCTATCTTGCGAAAAAGAAATTCGATGATTTTCGCCTTGATGAGTCAATCTATGTTGTCGCATCAGAGCAGAACTATCATTTCAGGGTGCTTTTTTTGATACTGGAAAACCTGGGCTTTGGCTGGGCAGGAAGCCTCAGGCATCTAAGCTATGGTATGGTCTATCTTCCAGAAGGCAAGATGAAATCACGGGAAGGCACTGTTGTTGATGCAGATGATATACTGGATGAGCTTGTCAGGCTAGCCCAAAAAGAGGTCAGGGCAAGATACTTGGATCTGTCTGAAAAAGATATCAAGAAGAGGTCAGAGAAGATCGCGATAGCTGCCCTTTATTTCTATATGGCCAGGACTGATCTTGTCAAGGACATGACGTATGACCCCAAAGGCTCAATATCCTTTCAGGGCGAGACCGGGCCATATATACAATATACTTATGCAAGGATCAAGAGCATCCTTCGAAAAGCCAGGAAAAAGCCGGACAAGATACCATTCGCAAATATCACGTCGATCGAGAATAACCTGATATCGATGCTCGGAAATTTCCAGGAGACAGTCTCCTCAGCAGCAATCCAGCTCCGGCCCTCTATTTTATGCAGGTATCTTCTGAACCTCTGCCAGGCATTCAATGAGTATTATCATAATACACCTATTCTAAAGGCTCAAAAAGATGAGAAGGCATTTCGTCTGTTCCTGATACTTCAGATCTCGAACGTGCTCAAATCTGGCCTTGGCCTACTCGGAATCGATACACTGGAACAGATGTAGCTTTGATGCATCAGACACCAAGCCTGTCCAACACAGAGTCAAAATCCAATCCATATCTTGCCATGGATTCTTTTCTGAAGAGGTCTATGTCCTGCCGAACAGACTCAACAACAGCCTGGATTGTCCTATACAATGAATCTTCAACAACCGCATGCAATGGATTGCTCTTCTGAAGGTTCGGTCTGATCACATAGGCAAAATCCCCGAAATACTTTGCTATAAGATGCGGCTTTTTTCTTATCACTCTCTGGCCGGAGTCGTCTGAATCAAGGTTCTGAGTCAGGTCGCACCATTTCCCGACCAAAGAGACGTCATCTTCTATGATAGCACCATAATACCTTTTTCGAAAGCCAAGCCATTCTTCTTCTTTTGGATTTTTGCTTTCACCTAAAAAATTATGATAATTGAGCCTGCCTACTGTATCCATCATATCATCTGTCTTCAGGCCAGCCTCAGCATATACTGGGTTTTGTTCAAGATGCTCTCTTAACTCATCCGGGCTGACAATGTTGTCCTCCATCATGTCATGCCAAAGCGTGGTGATAAAGACAGCAGCCATGTTCAGGCCGAATCCGGTCAACTGATATCGCTTATCGAAGCGGACAGCATAGTTGCTGACCTTGATGAGATGATATGAAGCTGGCCTGGCTTTTCCTCCCGGGCCGAGTACAGTATCCTTGTCTGTCTCTCCTACAGCAAAAAGGTATCCCAGCCGCAGTGCAGGATAAACCTCAGGATAGCTTGTTTTTGCAGCTCCGAGAAACTGGCTGAACCGAAGCAGGGTCTTTTCTTTTCCACGATAAACGCTTTCAGATATCATCTTTTGGACTCTGATTAAGTCATGGCCTAGCCCTTGCTCAGCACAATCCGCAATAAAATCATCAATTACCTGTTTTGGCTCCATCATTGAAGAAGAAAGGTGCTGTTGTATTTTAAATCTTGCTGTTGTGAGGATATCATGAGGGGCTAGGCAAAGATTGCCTTAGCATCTTCTTTCCATAGTCTTTCGCCCATTAACTAAACCTTTCAGTCTATTTTGACTTTTCCATGAAAAAATTAAGGATATATCATATAAAAATTGCCCAAACTACAGGCCGTATTTAAAAAAATCCAATTCATTGGATTTGATAGTGCCGGGGCCTGACTAATGCGAGTGAGGCTAATGTGAACTTTAGTTCTTGCCAGCGTACCGATTCCTATCTATTCTTTATGGCAGCAGAGAATCGGCCGAGCGACAGTATATAACACTTTCAAATTTCAGGTTATCCGTGGGGTTTTTACGCCCCACTTGATGTTTGGGACAAAGACCGTAACCTTTGACGCCCAGCACTATCAAATCCTTCATCCAGGATGTTTTCAATGCAGACTAACTACATCAACATCCTCTCTCGGACTACCCGCTGCATGAAAACCACCAAATCACAGCAATCTTTATAAACCCAGGATTTTTCACAGGATATAGGATGAAAGTATCTTCAAGACAGCGGTTTGAACTCAAAAGGTTTGTCAAGAACCTGGAACAACATCGAGGCAGGCATACCGAGCTTGTTTCAGTCTATATCCCTGCTGGCTATGACATGAATAAGATAATAAATCACCTCTCACAAGAACAGGGGACTGCTTCGAACATCAAGTCAGCATCAACGAGAAAGAACGTGATCGATGCGCTTGAGAGGATGATACAGCATCTTAAGGTGATCGGCTCAACACCACCCCACGGTCTGGCAGTATTTTCCGGAAATATTGCTGCCCAGGAGGGAAAATCTGATCTTCAGGTATGGAGCATGGAGCCGCCGGTGCCGCTCAATACCCGCATATACAGATGCGACAAGACGTTCCTGCTGGATATCCTAAGGGAGATGGCTGATGATAAGTCTGCTTACGGCCTGATTGTCATGGACCGAAGGGAAGGTGATATAGCAGTCCTGAAGGGAAAGAGCATAATCCCAAAGACCTCGACGAAGTCCAATGTTCCTGGAAAGACCAGGGCAGGAGGACAGTCATCTGCCAGGTACATGAGGCTGCGTGAGGATGCTGCCAAGGATTTCTACAAGAAGATCGGAACGATGGCAAAGGACGAATTTCTGGGCAGAAAGGAGATCAAGGGTATAATTGTCGGAGGTCCAGGTCCGACCAAATATGATTTTGTGGACGGAGGCTATCTCACAGCAGAGATAAAGAATAAGATCATCGGCATAAAAGACCTGTCATATACTGGCACTTTCGGTCTTCAGGAACTGGTCGAGAAAAGCGATGATATTCTTGCGAATGAGGATGTCATGGAAGAAAAGCAGATCCTTCAGAAATTCTTCAGTCTCTTGTCAACAAATCCCGGCATGGTCAGCTACGGCCTGGATGAGGTAAAAAAGAAACTGGAGATCGGTGCAGTCGATGTACTGCTCTTGTCTGAGCAGATCGAAGACAATCTCATTGAAGAACTTGAGAAAAAGGCAGAGGAGCTTGGAACCACAGTGAACATAATAAGTACTGAGACCAGGGAAGGCGTGCAGCTAAAGGATATCGGAAAGATTGCAGCGATTCTCAGGTATGAAGTGAACTGATTCTGAACATAAGATTGGATTCAATACTTTAATCCATAGAACTGGATTTTTTAGTCAGCGCCCATGAATTTCGCGATCTTCTTTGTAAAATCAATGTGCTCGAAGACTATCTTTGTGATCGAGAGAAGAGGAACTGCTATGAGCATGCCGGATATTCCCCAGACATAATACCATACAAGCAGGCTCAGGATTATTAGGATCGGCGAGAGATTCAGGCCTTTTCCTGCCCATCTGGGCTCAATAATGTTTCCGAACATGAACTGCGTTGCCCATAGAAGTATTATCAGCCCGATGAGCTGATATGTGAAACCGTATTTGAGGAAATAGAGGACTATCGGGAAACTGGTCGCGACTATTGAGCCGATGTTCGGGATGAAATTGAAAAGGAATATTATCGTCGCCAGGATGAACACGAAATCCACACGGAACAGAATCATTATGATGGCGCACACAAGAGCTGTTATAATGCTTATCATTATCTTTGTGTAGAGATAGGTCTGGATGCTCAGCTCGATCTTGTTGTAGATTGACTTAATCTTATATGCCTTATCCCGTGACAGCGCTCTTGAGAGCTTCTTGAAGAATGTCAGCCTGGAAGCCAGCAGGAATGATGTAAGGAGTATGACAAGCATTATGTATCCCATGATGGTCGTGAATGAATCAATCGCGCGAATAGCATAGATTCTAAGTTCTGTCGCTGAGACTATATTGCCCCAGTCCCATTGAGCTTCCTGCACACCTAACACATCCATCAGATTGTTGACCTGGGAGTTGATGTTTTGCTCGTATGCACCAATACCATTGATCACAGATATCGCACTGTGGTATAGCATGAATCCTATGGCTGTGGCAATGATAAGCAGTATCAGGATAAGGCCAATTATGATGACAAATGAAGGCACGCCTTTCTCACGAAGCCTGGTGATCATCGGAGAGAGCAGAAAACCAAGTATGACCGAGAATGCTAAAGGCATGAAAACAAACTTGAGTTCCTTTAGAACGATAAAGAAAAGCACCATTGCTATGAACACAAGACAAATCTTCCAAAAATCCCCCAATGAGTCGAATATTGAACGCATCAGGCGATGATAAAGCCCATATCATATTTAAAATATACGAATTTTTTTATTTAGAATTAACCAGAACTTATTGCCTGGTCTTGATCGTTTTTTGAAGATATTGCTCGTATTTATGTCCGCAGTCATCAATCAGTCTTGATGCCTCCTTAAGATAACGAAGAGCTGCTTCAAACTTGTTGCTGCCTGTCATATCCTCATTCTCAAGATAGCTGTTTATCGCGATCTCCATGCATCTTTGGGCATCTTCGTAATTCTGAGCAACTTCATCAGGCGGGTCTACCCTGTTTTGCTCAACAAAATTATCGAACTGCAGCATCAGCTGCTGTGCCCGCGACAGTTCAGCATCTGCTGCTTTTACAATCTCTCTGTCAGGACGGTCATCCTGAGCCTGTACAGGCTTATTTTGAGGTGTTTTTTTGGCAGGTTCCTGATTTGCCTGCCTGTCATCCTGTTGATCCTTCTGGGTTGCTGTCTCCTGGCTTTTGCTGCTTTTTGATGCTCCCTTGAACAGATGACCGAACCTTTTGATGATAAAATGCTTTGCTATGAAGAATATAGCCAGTATCAGGCCCATGATAAGTACAGGGACCAGATATTCCAATATAACTGCCATGATTCCCGGTTCTTCTGCCATGATCAACTAATTGACATAACTAATATAAAAACATTTTTAAATCAAAAAATTTTGATAAAAAAGAATGGAAGGAAAACTCTTTGTCATCCATGTCGAGAAGACTTCAGATGGTCATGTGGAAATAATAGGAACACTCAAATCCGGTAAGCTGAACAAGTCTATGCTTCTGAATGTGAATACAAACCTCCTCAATATAGACTATCTGAAAGCAAACAGTGATTATGTAGAAGAGGTCGCGACTGCAGGAAGCAAGGTGCATGTTATCATGAACTCGTTTGACTATGATCTGCTAAAGCAGTCTATCATGTATAACCTGACATTTTCCTCAGACGGAAAGATGATAAATCATCTCTATAACCCAAAGAAGAAGCAGGCAGAGCAGAAAAAAGGATTATTTGCCAGGATCTTGGATTTTTTCAAGAATTGACTTTAGTCTACTTTCCAAAGCGTCTTTTTCTGCTGGCGTAGTGTTCTATTGCTGCTTCAAAATCCTTTTTCTCAAATTCAGGCCACATCTTGTCTATGAAAAGGTATTCTGAATAATTGGACTGCCAGATCAGGAAGTTGCTTGTCCTCTGCTCACCGCCAGTCCTGATTATGAGGTCAGGTTCTGACTGCAGTTCAAGCTGTTGTGAGAAGACTTCCTGATTTATCTTGTCAACGTCTAGTATGCCTTCTTTCACTTGCTCAGCTATCTTTTTCACAGCATCCAGCACCTCTTCACGGCCACCATATGCTATCGCGAAGTTGATTATATATCTGTCATGCTCTTTTGTAAGCTCCATTATCTCTTTCATGTATCTCTGGACATTTTCGGGGAGCATATGAAGCCTGCCGATGAAGTTTATCCTGATCCTTTCATCAAAGAGCCTCCTGTCCTTGAGAAGCTTCCTGAAATTCTCTGAGAAAAGGTTCATCAGATAATCAAATTCCTGCTTAGGCCTGCCAAAGTTCTGTATCGAGAAAGTATATAGTGTGAGTTCATGGATTCGGTATTCTTTGCACCATTCAAGAACATCCTCTACCTTTTTTGAACCCCATTCATGGCCTTTCCATGGTTTCATCATGAGTCTTCTGGAAAACCTTCTGTTCCCATCCATGATGATCCCAATATGCTGTGGTACGTTCTCTGGTTTCATTTTCGTAGATTTGACTATCTTATTTTCAGGTGGAAAAAAGATGATATATAAATTTTATGCATGATATGGTTTTGTGTAAAAAGTACTACCTGCGGTTTTGGGGATGAATTACCAAACCGGTGAGCAAAGCTCACAGTTTGCGTCGCAGAGCATCGAGGTACGTTGAGACATTTGGTCTCAAGCGTACTATTAATGAATTGGTTTTGCATTATAAACTAACATTCGTTCGCTTAGTCCCACAGAGAATATTGCCTAAAGATATATATTCTCGTGGCACATACGTTCTTTTTACACAAAGCCGTATGATATTTTGACCAATAAGACAGATTTTTTAAATCATCTCTTATACACCAGTATCCTATGGATCTGGCAGATATATCTGAAATAGATGAACAGGAATCAACTTCAGATGATGATTCCAAAAAAAAGCCTCTTAGATTTATCCTGGGACTTATTTTAGTATTTATACTCATGATAAGCTTCATACCATATTACTATATCCAGGAAGACCCCTATCCTAAGAGCATACCCTCTTTCGATGATGTCGTTCCAGAGAATCTTCAGGCAGAGCTTGGTACGCAAAATTCAATCCAGTCCTACGAAGACATAAATTATTTTATAAATCCAGATGACCCCCTGGTCAAGACAGTCTCAACCAGGGTCGCCACATTCGGCTGCAGCTCAAAAAAGCTCTGCCAGGCAAAGGCAATCTACTATTTTGTCCAGGAGAACTTTGTGTATGTCTCTGAATCAGACGAGTTCTTCCAGACATTCGACCAGGCGCTGGTCTCGAGAGGCGGAGACTGTGATGATGCGACAATTCTTCTTGCAAACATGTACAAGGCGATAGGAATACCGGTCCAGATAATATTTATTAAGAACCATGTATTCCTCGAGATCTACATAGAAGACGCACCCAGAAAATACAAGAATCCAGAAGGCTGGATATTTGTTGATGGTACGTGTTATTCATGCGAATTCGGCGAGATTCCGCCTGAAAATCGTGACGAGGCGAGATATTATGTCAGGGTCTGAAAAAGAGGATCTACTAAAGCAGAAACAAGGGCTGGCAGACAGCTGGAAGGCCAAAGGCAGTTTCTCAGACAAGGTCATAGACGCCTTTCTGAAGATTCCCAGGGAAGAGTTCATCCCTGAAGAGCTGGAAGAAGAAGGCTATGTTGACACTCCGCTTCCGATCCTGCGCGGTAAGACCATCTCTCAGCCAACAACTGTCATGATCATGACCGACGAGCTTGAGCTGAAGGATGAGGACATTGTTTTTGAGGTCGGGACCGGTTCAGGCTATCAGACAGCTCTGATCGCAAAGCTTGTCCCTGAAGGAAAAATAATTTCTACTGAGATCCTGCCAGAGCTGGTATCGTTTGCACGAGAGAATCTCAGCAAAGCAGGTATCAAGAATGCTGAGGTGCATGAGCACGACGGCTCCAGAGGATTCGGAAAAGATATGAAGTTTGATAAGATCATAATCACTGCAGCATGCAAGGCATTTCCGGATGAGCTTCTAAAGCAGCTGAAAACCGGCGGAATAATAATAGGTCCAGTCGGAACAAAAGATGAACAGACCCTGATCAAGGGTATAAAGCAGGAATCCGGCAGGCTGGAGATGAATTTTCTCGGACCATTCATTTTCTCTTCGCTTTACGGCAGGTATGGTTTTGAGATCTAGGAAATATTTCTGGAAAATATCAATCAAGCTCAGCCAGTCCTGAATAGCTGATCTTGGCTTCAGTATTGAAATCTTCGCTGAACATGCTTTCAACTCCATGCTCAAGCAGCATCACCCGGAATCCTGAAGACAGATCCTCAGACCAGTCAAAAGGCATCCTAAACTCGATCAAATTTTCTGAATAACGAACCATGTCTGGATTCTCGAATGAAAAATAGTCTGTATCAATTTTTTTTGAATCTTCGTCTTCCACAAGATACGAATGGTCTGCCACGATGAAAAAATCCAGGTCAGTTCCTTTGGGCACATCAGGAAAATATCCATCTCCCCATACCTTGTTCAGCCCCATAATGACGCCTGAATCTATCTCAACCTTTTGCTCAAAACCACTGATATCAGTAAAAAATTCTTCTTCTCCTGTGGATGCATCGTTGTCTATGTCAAGATATATCGATCCTATACGCTTTGCATACTGCTTGTTTTTGGAAAAATAATAAGAAGTATCATCTGCCAGCATCATGAGTATCATCAGATGAGAATCATCTTTTGCAAATTTCAGTCCAGTTACATCATACTCAATGGTCGTATCGTTTGTGGTAAATATGGTTGTCTCTTCTGCCACATCGCCTTTCTCATCCTGCAAAAAGACCTGTATGTTGCTCCATCTCTTTTCTATATCATCATCCTGGTCAGATTCCTTATCTTGTTGCTGAAATTCTTCTGAATCGTCTTGCTTTGAAAAATCCTGGCTCTCCTGATTCTTGTTTGTTGCTCTATCCTGTGCTGGCTGATCGTCTTCTGCAGAACAGGATGCTAAAACCAGGGAGATGCATAATAAACAGACAAGTTTTTCTATCATATATCCTTAATCAGGTGAGGATGATATATAAAATTATCTTTTATCAAATCCAGTATGTCTTACACAAAGATATATAAGATACAGAACATTCTGCCATACCATGCAGTTGGACAGATTACCATCTATAATACGCGAAAATGAATTCACTGAATCTGGTCTGGTCAGGGGAGGCCGGGAACTGTTAGTGCCTGCTTATGTTGCCAGCCAGCTTGGTTTTTCAGATCTTAAGGATCATCTTGGATTGTACTATAACAGGCTAAAGGATGAGGCTGGTGTGCTTGCGTTGTGCCCTTTTGCAGCTTGCAGCGAATATCTTGACTTTAACACCCTGGATCAGGCAAAGTCTATAGAAGATGTCATGGGATTCTGGCAGGATTTCAATGCGCTGGTGGGACCGGTAAACTACGGCGAGCTCATGCCAAGATCAAAGCTCATGATAGCCATCCTTGACGGGGGTCATGCACTGGATGACGGAGTCTCTGCAGAGATATCATATTATGCAGAGAGATATCAGGATAGCAAACCGATCATCGGGATCAGAAGTGACATCAGGCTCGCTGAGAACCCAGCTGCACCTATAAATCCTGCGATCAGGCATTTCCTTGATCAGGGACCTTACGGCAATAAGCTTGTAGTTGGTCCTGGAGCATATGTTGCAGCGATGCCGAAAATAAAGAATCTGGCAGACAGGATCAGAAAAGAGGCTGCCTAAACCACGCAAATGCAAAAAACAGCGCTGTCCCGAAAGTACTGTTTGTGTATATTATTAAATCCTATCTGCGGGTTCGTCCGCAGAGCACCGATGTA
>CAYMIF010000058.1:0-11435 GCA_964390375.1 uncultured Methanosarcinales archaeon | reverse complement strand
ACGGTTCACGACGACAGTCGTGTGAGGATTGGTAGGATAGGATTTCATATTAGCCTTAAGTCTGGCTTAATCAGAATCAAGGTGCTGATCATCTTCTTGGTCAAAAAGGATTTGCGAAGCTATACGATTGCTTGTACGTCATGTCACGATTTTGCTGCAGAGCCACTGCCATTTTGCAAGAATATGCATAGCAAAAAAATCAGCCGTAGCAAATGGCCCAGATGACCAGAACTCACCGCTTCGAATCGATATCTAATCTGATTTTTATGGGCGTTTGGCCCTGGTTTATTGGTAAGTTCTTAAGATTGCGGATTCGACGGCTCGAATCTGGAATAATTAGCACCAAAAACTTTACTTAGCCGTTGCGTCAGGTTGTATTTAAAACATCCAATTCATAGGATTTGATAATTAGGTCTTGATGTTGTGTAAGATATAAGAACATGTCTAATAATTAATCCCAAAATTTATATATGAAATACATATTTTTTTTAGAATCAATTAAAATTCATCAGTAATATGTCTGTATTTTTATTGTAATATTATTTGAAAATAAAGAGGTAGGATATGATGGCAAGACACAAGAAATCTAAATCAAAGAAACAACATCAGAAAGCAGACTCTGCAGAAGAAAAAGATAGTGAAAACAATCTGTCTAAATCCAATCAGAATAATGGAGATGAAAAAAAGCAGCCTTCTTTAAAAGGAAATAAGAATAGAAATGATAATACCAGATGGCAGACGATTTCATTCGTTCTGCTGGCATTGTTCCTGATCTCGTTCGGCTCAGCGATATATTTCGCATACAATCCCAAGATTGTAGAAGCAGAAGAAACTGATGATAATAATTGTATAACAGGCAAGGTTATAGAAAACAAGACTGATGAGAACAGGATCTCAGAAGATGAAGCGACCGAGAAGGTGCTCACATTTGTAAACGAGAATCTTATGCGCGAAGGAGTGACTGCAGATTATGTATCAACAGAAGAGGACGAAGGCCTGTATGTTGTAAGGCTTAACCTGTCGAACAGGGTCATCGATACGTTCCTGACAACAGACGGAAAGACATTCTTCCCCTCAGCAGTCGACCTGAATGAGTTCGAGGCAACCATGGCTGCCCAGGAGCAGCAGGCCCAAGAGCAGGAGACCCAGCAGTCTCAGACACCAACCTCGACTCCAACACCGATTCAGGGTATGCAAAAAACAGATGTTCCTGAGGTAGAGGTATTTGTCATGTCGCACTGTCCCTACGGAACACAGATCGAGAAAGGAATGATTCCTGTTATGGAGACATTGGGAGACAAGGCAGATATCCAGATCAAATTTGTCAACTATGCGATGCATGGGAAGACTGAATTGGATGAGCAGCTGAACCAGTACTGCATACAGAAGGATTATCCAGATCAATTTGTCGATTATCTCAAGTGCTTTTTAAAGGAAGGTGATACTGGGTCTTGTGTTGCTGAGATTGAGATTGATGAGGATGCCCTTGCCACTTGCATTGAGGATACAGACAAAGAATATAAGGTGACTGAACTTTACAATGACCAAAGTACTTGGAGATCAGGCCGGTTCCCTCAGTTCAATCTACATAATGACGAGAACAATGAATATGGCATCCGGGGTTCGCCGTCTCTTGTGATAAACGGCAAGAGAGTGAATTCAGGAAGGGATTCAGCATCCCTTCTGTCAGCTGTCTGCAGCGCGTTTACCGAAGCGCCAGAGGAATGTGAAACACAGCTCAGTTCCGCAAGTCCGTCCCCTGGTTTTGGATTCAGCACATCAGGCAGTGCATCAGAAGCCCAGTGCGGATGATTCTTTTTTATTTTTTATTATCTCTTTTCAGAAAACTATTTAAACCATGACAAAATCAGATGCATTAAGATGGAAAAGATAAAACCGAACAAGCTTGAGGTGGGAGATTCAACACAATTTTCTGAGCTTCAGAAGAACATCCTGGTAGAGCTCAAGGACACAAAGACCATATTTGACAACATCATGACCGAGCGGGATGAGATATTCGACCTTGTCCAGAAGGGAGAGATCCTGGAAGAGATGAAAAAAGGTAGATTAACTACCAGGAAGTAAATTTTTATAAAAATCTTTCTTTTGCAAAACCATAAGGTTTATATGGTAGTATTATTTAGTATATTTAAAAATGGGACAACAGGAAGTTTATAACTTCTTAAAGGAACATCCGAAAAAGTGGTTCACTTCCAAGGAAATCAGCCAGCATAAGGGTATTTCGATAGGTTCAGTCACGATGAGTCTGAAGAAGCTTCGAAAGAGCCAGCTGGTCAAATACAAGAATACCGGCAAAAGAAACGAGTTCCTGTACATGTACAAGCCTTAAAAGCGATGACTTATCGATTCTCCCAGGAGTTCATGTGAAAAAGCTCTAGAGATTTTACATCCTTGTCAGTCAAAAGTTTTTTAAAATATCTTCTTATCCTAAAAAATAAAAACCTGTGATTGAAATGGAAAAAATAACAATAACCTTCCCTGATGGAAGTAAGAAGGAATATGAAAAAGGCATTAGTGCAGGAGATATAGCAAAGTCGATAGGTCCGCGTCTATATTCTGACGCAATCGCCGTGAAGTTGGACGGCAGGTTATCTGATATAACAACTACCCTGACATCTGACACTAAGATAGAGTTCGTAACATTTCAGTCCAAGGAAGGAAAAGACGTTTTCTGGCATTCAGCAAGCCATATCCTGGCTCAGGCAGTAACCCGCATCTTTCCTGATGCAAAGATGACCATAGGCCCTGCAGTCGATGACGGCTTTTATTATGATTTTGAGACAGACAAGCCTTTCTCAAAGGAAGATCTTGAGAATATCGAGGCAGAGATAGACAGGATAATAAAGGAAGACCTAGAGATTAAGCGTCTTGAGGTATCAAAAGAGGAAGGCAGGAAAAGATTTGCAAGGAACCCTTATAAGCTTGAACTCATAGACGACTTGGGCGATGAGCAGATAACGATATATGAGCAGGGCGATTTCTGCGATCTCTGCCGCGGCCCGCATGTGCCGTCTACAGGCAAGGTCAAGGCAATAAAGCTCATGAAGATTGCAGGGGCATACTGGCGCGGAAAAGCAGAAAACCAGCAGCTTCAGAGGGTATATGGTGTGGCTTTTCCAGACAGAAAAGAGCTCAGAAAATACCTAAACATGCTTCAGGAAGCAGAGAAGAGGGACCATCGAAAGATAGGAAAGGACCTAAGGCTCTTCAGTTTCCATGAAGAAGGACCGGGATTTCCGTTCTTCCATCCAAAGGGCATGACAATATGGAATGAGCTCATAAGTTTTTGGCAGGAGGAGCACAGTAAGGCAGGCTATAAAGAAGTCAAGACTCCTATATTGCTTTCAAAAAAGCTCTGGGAGACCTCAGGTCATTGGGAAAACTACAGTGAGAACATGTATATAACCGACATTGACGGTCAACCTTTCGCCATAAAGCCCATGAACTGTCCAGGAGGCATGCTCATGTACAAGGAGCATGTGCATTCTTACAGGGAATTCCCGCTCAGGGTAGGAGAGATTGGTCTGGTCCATAGGCATGAGCTTTCAGGCACCCTCTCAGGGCTTTTTCGGGTCAGGAGCTTTCATCAGGATGATGCTCACATATTCATGACACCTGCCCAGATAAAGGATGAGATTCTTGGAGTCCTGAATCTTGCAGACCGCTTCTACAAGGTCTTTGGTCTTGACTATAATCTTGAATTGTCCACAAGACCTGAAAAGTCCATAGGCACGGATGAGCAATGGGAGAAAGCGACAAGCGGACTCAGGGATGCATTGGATTCGACAGGAAAGGAATATCAGATAAACGAGGGAGACGGAGCATTCTACGGTCCGAAGATTGATTTTCACATAAAGGATTCGCTTGGCAGGACCTGGCAGTGCGGAACAGTGCAGCTCGACATGTCGCTTCCTGAGCGATTCGACCTGACCTACATAGCTGAAGACGGAGCAGAGCACAGGCCGGTCATGATACACAGGGTAATCTACGGTGCACTGGAGCGTTTCTTAGGCATAATCACAGAGCATTATGCAGGCAGGTTTCCGCTCTGGCTGAGCCCTGTCCAGGCAAGGATCCTTACGATTTCAGACAAGTTCCTGGATTTTGCCATGGAGACTGAAAAAAAGATGCAGAAAGCCGGTCTGAGAGTCGAACTTGACTCAAGATCTGAATCTGTCTCAAAGAAGGTCCGCGATGCCCAGACAGACAAGATAAACTATATCCTTGTGATAGGAGAGCGGGAAGTTCAGGCAAAATCAGTCAATGTCAGGACAAGGGATGAAAAAGTCCATGGAACAAAACCTGTGGATGATCTGATAAAAGAGCTTCAGGAGGAAATCGCAGACAAGAAGCAATGAATCTTTTTTGCTTCAGTTCTTTCTTTATCTTTCTTATCTACTGACAACTGGCTAATAATCATCTCTAACTGTCGATTACGCCCACGCATTTCATATATGTTGTCTTCTTTTCGATGCAGTAGTTCTTCTCCATCAGGCAGCTTGAATTGAAGTAATAGTATGACGATCTGTTCTGCTTAGGATTACTAACTGAAAAGCGCTTCAGTTCAGAACCTTCCCTGGCATCTATGGAATATACATCCTCTTCAGACCAGATGCACCTGTCCATGACGACATCTACAGCAAAATTTCTCTTAAGCACCTTGTAATCCTTTGGTATCAGCCATCCATAGCAGAAACGGGTTTTATTTGTCACATTCTGATCAACAAGATCTGTGGTCAGGGATTCATTTATGCATTCTGTATCTGTCACAAACGGCTCATCAAAGATGCCTATCATGGGTCTTTCGCTTCCTTTTGGAAAAAAGAAAAAGAACAAGAGCAGCAGTGATATGAAGATGATCAGTGGTTTTCTGTTGACCATATCCTTTTCTTAGAAGAGGTGGTATTAATATTTTTTTAAAATATGATCATGGGTACTTGTGCTGGCCTTTTTGAAATTCTTAGCATCATTGAAGTCAAAATTCCTTGATTTATTCGAAATCAGAGTGCGTCGCGAGGGGAGGCCCTCTACAGGAACGCAGCACCTTTTATCTCGAATAATCCAGAATTTTAAAAAGATGCTAAAATTTCACTTTTGGCCAGCACAAGTACCCAGCATCTAATATATTGGTTTTTAGACGATAATAAGAGAAAGCTTTTTAAATGCCTGATAAGTCCGCAAAATTCATGAGTATATTACGCAGGAGAAAGGAAAAAGCGTTATTGAAGCACATGAGCGCATTAGCTCAAGGTCTATCTGAACTATTGAAGCCTCGGTTCGACTTTGCGACCGGCCAATTCAGATATGATATATCAGGCCACATACCCAAAGATATATATCAAGCACTACTAGAGCTTCAGACGAAAAAAAAAGAAGGTTCAGACATCTCAGATCAATTGACGCCGTTTGAGACAACAATAATGCATATCCACGAACAGGAGACCTCTCTTCGGCCTTTTGAAGACAGGATTAGGCCTATGCACACCAGTGCCAGAGGCGCAATAGACTATACATTCTCCCAGATACTAAAAAAAGGAGAACAGGCAATTATTCCTGTCCCGAACTGGACCTTTTGGCATCATCTCGAAGGATATAAGAAAAAAGACTATGGTTTTAAGTATTTCAATGCTTCTGACCCTGATCTGCTGGTAGATGGCTTCAGAAAAGCAGCATCCAAAAGAAAAGCAAAAGCAATGATTCTGGTAGATCCTTCCAATCCATTAGGATACAGGCTGACCCAAGACGTGTGCCAGGAGATTGATTCCATCGCTGAAAAAGAAGGGATAACTGTTGTTGTGGATGATCTTCTCAGAGGCAACCAGCCTGTTGGCAGTCGGGAATCGATTGCAGCATATTTCTCAAGGCCATATGTGGTAGAGGGCTTCTCCCACAGGTTTGGCGAGAACCCTCTTAGTAATATATCATATATAATCGTTCCTGAAGGCAACAACACAGTCCAATCTGAGAAGATAAAGACCTGCCTTTGTGCAGAGTTGCTAAAGGAAGCTTATCAGTACGCTACAGAGCCTGTTCTAGAAGAGTTGGCTGAAAGAAACCGCCTTTTTGATGAGAGCATCAGGAATGAGATGCCGGATCTGAATGTATATAGAGCGTCTGACAGCAACATCACTGGCACGATTGAACTGCCTGAGGCTGTTGGGACATATGCCAATAGATTTGCATATCAGCTCCGCTCCAAAGACGTTTATATATATCCTGTTGCCAGTTTCATGCCTAAGTGGAGATTGATGCCCAGGGGATTGAGAAGGACTCTCAGGTTCTCAGTAGGAACCATACATAGGAGCATGATCCCTCATGGAGCTCAGATTTTGGGTCAGCAGATCAAAGAAATGGCCAGGACTTAGTGACCACATCCCAAATATTTATAAATACCCCCCTGTTTCTTTTGGCATCAGAATGGTACTGGAAAAGCTAGGTGACTCTCTGAAAAGCACTTTGAAGAAGATAACAAGTTCGGTCTTTGTAGATGAGAAACTGGTGAATGAGCTGGTAAAGGATATCCAGCGTGCTCTTCTTCAGTCAGATGTCAATGTAAAGCTGGTATTTGAGATAGCAAACAGGATAAAGCAGAGGATACTTAAGGAAGATACCCCTGCAGGCCTCACAAAACGCGAATTCCTGATCAACATCGTGTATGAGGAGCTTGTCGAATTTCTCGGAGGAGAGGGCCATAAGATTGAGATAAAGAAGAAGCCATTCAAGCTCATGCTGGTCGGCCTCTTTGGTTCAGGAAAGACAACAACCGCAGGAAAGCTCGCTAAATTCTTCAAGAAGAGAGGTTATAAGGTAGGGATGATTCAGACAGACATCTGGCGTCCGGCAGCATTCGACCAGCTAACCCAGCTCGGAAAGCAGGTTGGTGTGCCAGTTTTCGGGATAAAGGATGAAAAGGACCCGAAAAAGATAATAAAGAAGTTCAGCAGCGAGTTCGAGGAGTTCGACATAATGATAATAGACACAGCTGGCCGCGACGCTCTTTCAGACGAGCTTATTGAGGAGATTAACAGCATCAACTCCATGATTGTCCCTGATGAGACACTTCTTGTGCTTTCAGGAGACATCGGCCAGGCAGCTGAAAAGCAGGCAAGAGCATTCCATGAGAACTGCAAGGTCACAGGAGTAGTCATAACAAAGCTTGACGGAACTGCAAAAGGCGGAGGAGCGCTGATTGCGTGTTCAGTCACCGGTGCTCCTGTCAAATTCATCGGTGTTGGTGAGAAGGTTGATGAGCTTGAGGAATTCAGGCCAAAGGGCTTTGTCGGACGACTGCTCGGCATGGGTGATCTCGAAGCGCTGCTCGACAAGGCAAAGGATGCTATAACCGAGGATCAGGCAGAGGACCTGCAAAAAAGGTTCCTGAAAGGAGATTTCAACCTCATAGATCTTTATCAGCAGATGAGAGCAATGAAGAAGATGGGGCCTCTCTCAAAGGTAATGGACATGATTCCAGGCATGGGCTCTGCCATTCCAAAGGACATGATGAAGGTCCAGGAGGAAAAGCTGGTGAAATGGAAATACATAATGGATTCCTGCACAAAAGATGAGCTTGAGAATCCTGAGATCATGTCAGTCTCCAGGATAGAGCGGATCTCAAGAGGCTCAGGCATGCCTGTAAAAGATATAAGAGAGCTCATAAAGCAGTACAGGCAGAGCAAGAAGCTGTTCAAGCAATTCAAGGGTAAGAACCCGAAGAACATGGAGAAGATGATGAAGAAGTTCATGAAAGGCGGCGGACAGGGCATGCCTCAGATGAAATTCAAATGATAGGTAACTAAGATGGAAAAGGAAGAACTGCAGAAATTATATCTGGAATACAAGACTCTTGAGCAGCAGACCTCTCAGATCGAGCAGCAGCTGCAGACAGTTGAGCAGCAGCTCCAGGAGGCAGAGAGCATCAAGAACTCACTGGATGAGCTAAAAGCAATAAAGCAGGGCTCAGAGATGCTGGTTCCTGTAAGCTCAGGCATATTCATGAAGGCCAAGATCACAGACAAGGACAAGGTGATAGTGAATGTCGGCTCAGACGTACTTGTCGGAAAAGGCCTTGATGGAGCAAAGCAGCTTATGGAAAAGCAGAAGAAGGAGATAGAGAATGTCCGCGAGAATATGGCCACTGTTTTATATGAGCTGAACATGAAAGGCCGTCTGATCCAAAATCAGCTCATGCGTCATCAATCTGGCCAGTCAAATGAGCTGGCTAAAGGCAAAAAATAATGATTCAGAGGACATAAAAAAATGTTCAAGTTCTTAAAAGACAAGTTGAAAAATGTTGTATCTAAATTCTCTCAGGAGGTAGATGAAGCTTCTGAGACGATAGAAGAGGCACAGGAGGAGCCAAAAGAGCAAGAGGATACACAAAAGCAGGAAAAAAAGCCAGGATCTGAAGAAAAAACATCAAAAGAGGAAAAAGAAGAAAAAAAAGAGGAAAAAAAGGAAAAAGGAAAAGACAAGCCAGAAGAAAAAGAAAGCGAAAAGAAACCTGATAAGAAAAAACAATGGAAGACAGAAGAGAAAAAAGACAAGCAGGAAGAAGAAAAAGATAAAGATAAAAAAGTAAAAGAAGTCATCAGGAAGAAGGAAAAGCAAGAAAAGGAAGAAAAGACCAAGCATGATAAGCAAGCCAGCAAAAAACAGGAAAAACAGGAAATCGAAGAACAAAAAAAGCCGGATGAAAAAAAGTCAGAACCAAAAAGATCTGAAGAATCTGCAGATAAAGAACAAGACCCTGAGGATCATGTCCAGAAGAAGCGTGGTTTTTTCGCAAGGATTCGCGACAGCATAACAAAAAGAAAAGAAGAAGAGCAAAAGCAAGAAGAATATAAAGAAGGGCAATCTGAAGAAAAAGAAGAAAAATCATCTGAGGAACAAAAGCCCAAAGAAAAAGAAGAAGAGCCAGAAGAATCGCAGGATAAGGAAAAAAAGTCTCAAGAAGAAGAAAAGCAAGAGCAAAAAGAAATATCGATAGAAAAAGAGCAGGAAAAAAAGCCGGAATCCGAAGAAAAGAAAGCATTAGTAGAAAAAAAAAAGGAAAAAGTTAAAGATAGGGCAGAAGAAAAACAAGAACCTAAAGAAGAACCAGAAGAATCCACAAAAGAAGATATTCAAAAAGAAACTGTTTCTGAAGAAAAAGAAGAGAAAAAAGAAGAAGACCAAAAACAACAAAGTCGCAAAGGTAAAGAGGAACGATCAAAAGAAAAAGAAGAAAAGCCATCTGAAGAACAAAAGACCGAAGAAAAGCCAGAAGAAAGACCCCAAGAGCCAAGACCAGCAGAGCAAAAAGAGCCTGAACAAAAAGAGCCTGCGAAAACACAAGATACAGAAAAACAGGAATCTGCCCAGAAGCGTGGTTTTTTCGGAAGGATCAGAGAATCGATAACTAAAAAAGCGCTTTCTGAATCTAAATTCAATGACATATTTTTCGACCTTGAGGTTGTCCTTTTAGAAAACAATGTTGCAGTTGAGGTGATAGACAAGCTGCGTGAAGATTTAAAAAAAGAGCTTGTAGACACTTCTGTCAGAAGAGGAAAGACTGAGGAGATAATAACAGATACCCTTGAAAAGTCGATCTCAGAGCTCTTCATGGTCAGGGATATTGACATATTCAAGAGCGCTGAGCAAAAGAATCCTTATGTGATTGCGTTTGTCGGAGTCAATGGTTCAGGAAAGACAACGACAATAGCCAAGTTCGCGCACATGATAAAATCCCATAAAAAAACATGCTGCATAGCAGCAGCAGATACCTTCCGTGCAGCAGCAATCCAGCAGATCGAGGAGCATGCAGATCGTGTAGGAGTAAAGCTGATAAAGCACGACTATGGCTCTGACCCGGCAGCAGTTGCATTCGACGCGATAAGATATGCAGAAGGAAAAGGCCTTGATTTTGTATTGATTGATACAGCTGGTCGCCAGCAGTCCAACACCAATCTAATGGATGAGATGAAAAAGATCATGCGTGTCGCATCGCCAGACCTCAAGATATTCATCGGTGAGTCCATCACAGGCAACGACTGTGTAGAGCAGGCGAAGCAGTTCGACGACGCTGTTGGAATAGACGGGATAATCCTCTCAAAGGCAGACATAGACGAGAAGGGCGGAGCAGCGATCTCAGTCTCATACGTCACAAAAAGGCCTATATTATATCTTGGCATGGGCCAGGAATACAGGGACCTGGTGCCGTTCGACTCTAAGATAATAGAGGAGAACCTGGGGTTCAATTAAATTTTTTTCTTCTCTTTTATGCATATATTATGGCAGCATTCCTGTTCTTGAGGATGGAAATCTCGATAGCATGTCCTGGAATGCAGCAGGATTCTGGTTTTTATGAATTGGTTAGCCAGATTCATTATCTCTACTGATATTTGACTATGACAAAGCTCACATCGTCAGTTGTTGGCCCGAAACTCAATATGTCTCTGTGAAGTGATTTAGATATCTCCCTTGCGCTGAGTTTCTTATTCCTTTTTAAGAAAGTCTCCAGATATCTCGGAAAATAATCCTCTCCATCTGCTGATTTATGGTCAGACAATCCGTCTGTGTAAAGTATCATTATATCACCAGGCATCATGAGCTGCAGTTTGTTGACACCGTAATCACCTTTTTGAAGTGCCTCAGAATCTACTCTTTCACAAAGCGCCTGTCTTTTAGAAGGGATGACTCCAAGAGGAGTTTGGGCAAGGAAGTATTCATCAGCTATAGGCATTATCATATTATATTCATTCGAGAATATTAGGGGTGCGGGATGTCCGGATGATATGAAACGGAACTCTCCGTTTTCATAGATTTCACCATAGAGCGCTGTCACGAATTTCTGGCTGCTTGTTGAATTATATAATCTTGTGTTTAGTTTATCGAAAAGACTTGTTGTTATCCTTCCGTTTTTCTCGAGTTCATATAATACGCCCATCCGAAAGGCCTGATAGGTTTTTGCTGTAAGAACAGCATCTGTCAGAAGATGTCCTGATGCATCCTGTACTAGAATACCAACTCTGCTTTTAAGGGCTCTTAGTCTTCTTGATTTCGTATTATCTTGTCCTTCTTCTGCTTTCTCGACAATTGAATCTAGGTCAAAATCGTTCTTGAAATCGATGAATGAGATATGATCTCCTCCGAATCTTCCGGAAAGTGGAATCATGCTTGCACCAAGCTCGATCCTGTTAAGTACCGGAACATTTTCAAGATTTGGTGTGACATATGCCAGCAGTTCTGAGAGATTAGACATCTCAGGGCAGTCTTCACATTTTCGTTTCATCTGTTTTTGGCCAAGTCAATGTTTTATATATCTTCTGGTTATTTAATAAAGGCCTCAAGTAAATATATTTGCGTCAGCTCCCGGCAAAACGGCTTTGTGTAAAAAGTACGTCTGTGCCACGAGAATATATATCTTTAGGCAATAT
>CAYMIF010000057.1:0-11507 GCA_964390375.1 uncultured Methanosarcinales archaeon | reverse complement strand
TTGCCTAAAGATATATATTCTCATGGCACAGACGGCTAGGATTTCATAATAGCCCAGGAATTCAAAAAGTATTTAAATAATTGGACACAGATGAAATACAAACACAGTTTTTATAAAAAAAAGGGGTTTTAGGATTGAGAAGAAGAATAACAGCCAAAAGAGGACAGACCTGGTCCTTTGAGGTTTATCTTGCAATAGCAATATTCATGCTCACTATAATATTTTTTTTGTCTTTGGTCTCTGTGAATGTCCTAAAACCCAAATTTCCGAAAGTCGCTAGCGAGACAGACAAGAAAATATTCTCTATTGCGCTTTTCTCAGATGGTGAGGTCACAGAAGAAGAGCTTATGTATCTAACCAGCTTCAATTGCACTGCATTGAAAGAAAAGCTTAAATTCAATTATGATTGGTGTATATATTTTGAGGATGAAGATGGAAATGCAGTGAACATATCGGTGATATCTGGTAAGACCTCGTATGCGTTCGGCTGCTCAGGGGTCAATATCAGCGGTAGGTCATGCAACTTTTCAAACATCTAAGATGAAAAAAAAGAAAAAAACAACCAGGAAAGAGAAAAAGCATCCAAAAAGAAAAACGAAAGAGCATCCGAAGAAACATAATCGGGTTCAGGGAAAGCAGGCAAAGAAAAGACAAGAAAATGACATGAGACTTATTCCGCGAAAGTCGCTGATCTCAAACAAGTTTTTCATTTTTCTTGTATTGTTCGGACTTTTACTGCTTGCTTTTAAGCTGTATTCAATGACTGATGAGCAGAATCAGGCTCCGTTCGGCGGGTTTACTATCCTAAACCAGATGGTTATGGATGAAGAGCTAGATGATGAGGAGGTTCAGACCTTGTCTAGTCTTGATTGTGAAGATCTGCATGAGCTTCTGGGCGATGGGAGAGAGGCCTGCATATATTTTGAGGATATGGATGGCGAGCTTATCGATCTTGATAATGATGGTGTCATTGGATATGGATGCAGCGATTATGTTATCCATGGAAAGAAGATCTGCAGGAGAATCCAATAGGCTTTTTTGGGTGTTTTTGAAAAAAGAGAAGTATGATGAAATCAGAGATATTATATGGTGTGTTTATCGTAATCTTGGTATCTTGCTTAGTGCCTTCCTATTCTGTTGCCCAGACCTGTTCAGCGCTAGGTCATAATCCTGGTGATTTTGCTGCTGTTGAGATCTGCGGTGACTGCTATGTCTGCGGTGTCAGGGATTATGTCTGTCCTGAGATATATGAGGGTTTCGGGTTTGCTAAATGCAGGGAAGCAGACGAAGACTGCACAAATGTGAATATCGGCGGCGCATGGGATTATTCTGTTCCTTCCTGTCCTCACTGCAATGCAGGCTGGAACTCATCTATAAATGATTCTTCATTGGACGAATATGTACCTCACAGCATCTTCAACATAAACTGTTCAGGAGGCGACTGCTACAACCCTATTTCAGGTGACCTGATATGCGGCAACAACTCTTATGAGTTTCCCCTAGAAGAGCTCGATTCTGAAGGTGATGATTTCTGGGTCGACAACATCGGCGGGAACAATGCAGTTGCGCCTTTTTTAGAAGACAATTATGGAACAAATCCTGTAGGGACTGAGAGTGTCGTCGACAATACTCCTTCAAGAGCCTGCTGCAGGCAGTCCACTGACTGTGTTGATGACAATATATGCTATCTTTCTGTCAATGAGACCTGCCAGAAGACATTGGATGATACCGGTCTTTTTGGGTGCAACAACAATGAAGCAGGAGAGCCGATAGACCTTAACCAGGATCAGGAGGTGTGCAACAGCTCCAGATGGCATGATCCTGATGAATCTGAGACATGGTGCAATATGAGCTTTACAGATACCAGGCCCAAGCTGTGGTTCACCTCAGACCATCCACTGGGTGTTGATGATTTTGACCAGGATCGGACGAACGGTTTTTGCGGAGGAGATGACGGAAACGAGAACCTGGTTTGGGAATCATTCTCTCCACTGAACGACGGTGCAGATTCAGGCAACCTGTGCTTCTATCAGTCTGCATGCATAGACGAGAGTGTATGCTATAATTCCACGAACGAGACCACTGCAGGAGGCCCGCTTTCGACAGCACCCTATACTAATTTTACAAGAAACATCGGTGAGGCAGGAGATACTGGCGACTATGAGATATGCAATTCAACTGACAATCTTCCATGGCTAGGAAAACACGACTGGCATGACCCTGATGAACTGCATCCAGTAAACCCTACGACCGGAGAGGGTCCTTACTGCAATACGCCCTGGACAATAAATGCAACAGACCTCTCTATACTTCAGAATCAATGCAATGGTGGATCCTGCTGGATGAGGGAAGGAGAGGACAGCCAGTTTGGAGGGTATGATCTGGCAGCAGGGCAGGCCCAGGCCGGCTGCTGCGGAGATGACATAGGAGAGTGGTATTCGAGAAACCAGAATACTGGCTGGGATTCATGCTGCAATGACACTGAGAGATGCGTGTATCACCAGAGCGGCATATGCGGTGGATGCGACCATATCCACGGCAATGTCCATGTAGAGGATCCAAATAATCCTGGCACCTATATCAATGCATCAGATTACGGGTCTGGAAACGATGTTCTGGTCATGGTCTATAACAGATCAAATCTTGAGAACTTCACCTTTTCATATGATCATATGGTAAACGGATCACCAATGTTCTGGCTGACTGTTCCTTCCGAAGACAAATTCGTCCTGAGCATCGAATTCAGCTCCCCTCAACATCATCCTCATATCATGGATCTGAACATAGGCCCTGGAACAACTAATCTGGGTACAATAACACTTAATCTTGTCAAGGAATGCCAGCCCGACTGCACTATGAACGATCAGAGATGCCATGCTGAATGCGACGGAATCAACAGCTGTGATTTCAATGAAAGCGTTGTGGCAACCTCGGGAGCAAATGCAGGACTCAACCAGGCAGAGATCTGTGACGGCAGCAAACCTGGCTGGGATAAGATGCTCAATGACACACATGTCTTCACCTGCTGCCAGGGTCCCCCAAGATTAAGTTCAACTGCTGCCGTTCGGCCAGAGCTTGTAAGCGACGTAGAGAACATCAAGACATTTCAGCATACTGTTAACTATAAAGGAAAGAAAATCAAGATGTATGTCACTATCTGGGAAAATGATGAATGATTTTTTTTCTTTGGTTTGTGAGGGAAAATTATGAACAGGAAAGGATATTATATGCTTGTGGATGCAATCATCGGCCTTTTCATCCTGACAGTCGGTTTTGTCCTTCTCCTGTCCTACGGAACCAACAGGGTAGATACAGAACAGATTCATTTCTATTCAAGCGACATGATCAAGATAATCTCCAAGACAAGGCTTTCTGAATCCAACAACAACCTTTATGGACCTGGCGGATACCTTGATCGCGAGCACTGGATATCAGACATAGACAACACGATAATCGAACAGATGGGCGAGTTCTATTATCATTACAATAATCCTCCTCTTTGCAGGACCGCTGCTTGTCTGGGCGCTGATGCCATGCCTCAACCCCAGATATGGACAACCTTATCGGCTTTTGTTGAGAATGTCACTCTTGGTGTGATGGAAGAGAAGGTATACAACATAAGGGTAAAGATAGATAATCAGACAGTATATATGATCGCTAGTCCTACCGTAGCAATAGATGATGCCGAGCTTCTTCTGCCGGCAAGGCGCCTTGTATTTGGTGTATACGAGGATCCGACAGAACCAGATGCTTATGATGCGACGAAGCTTTGGGGTCCTTATCTTGTGGAGGTGGAGATATGGAGATGAAAAAAAAGGGTTTTGTTTTCTCTGTAATATCCATATTCATCGTCGCCTTGGCTATAATGATGTTTTCAGTCAACCCAGTTTCCACAATCAGGCAGGACCCTGCAACAATCGAGACAACAGTCTCCCTGACCAATGATTTTGTCAGGGATGTGAAGATGAGCTATCTTCCTAATGTGGTTAGGAATTCTGCAAAGGCAGCTTTCTTCATCATGGTGATGAAGATAAATGATACTGGCTACGGCCCCTATGGTGATGAAGTTGAGAGAATCTTCAGCGAGCTTGTAGTAAACGGGACCATCTGGAGGAACTATGTTCCCGAGATGGACAACAGGACAATATTCAACTATACAGACAAACTTGTCAATATGTCATCGAACATGCTTGGAATCGATATAAACCTTTCTGTGATCGACGTATCCATTGCTCAGGAGGGGCCATATAATGTACTGGTCGATGTAAACTTTTTCTTGATGTTCAATAATTCAAGGACAACATTTCTTTATGACAGTTTTTTAGTGCCAGTGAATGTCTCTTTGGAAGGGCTATATGATCCAGTGTGGAGGCAGTTCACACCTGGCCATTGCTACAAGAAGATTGAATTCACAGTACTTGAGGAAGACGATCTTGTGACACCGTGCCATTTCAGCGAATGGCTGTATAACAAGACATTTGTACATATGAACCTGTCTCCAAGTTTTCTTCAGAGAATGAGGGGTGACTGGTATTCACTCAGGCTGAATTCCTCGTGCTGCGGTCTTCAGGCTGTAATCTCCTCAGATGACTGGGCTGATGCAGACTGCTCTCCTGGCGGCCAGCTTCAGACCAATTATCCAGATTCTGTCAGCGGAAGCTCTTATGCAGACAGCTATTATCTGCAGAACGACTCAGTATGCACACCTACCCGTTTTGTCTATCTTGTCAAACAGTTCAATGACGGTTCATGCCATTATGGACTTCCGGGAATCGAGCCTTATTGGTCTGTGAAGCTAAACCTCAACCAGACATCTTTCTTTGATATGGCTGGTCCTCTTTATATAGAGAATGGGTGTCCATGATGCGTAACCACTCAACGTTAGTTATAAACCTTTATATAATCCCCTTTTCATGAAATGTTGATATAGATGCAGGAAGAATCAGAAGACCATGTACTGAAGACTGATGTGGATCAGTTCTTGGAGATTGTAACAGAGAGGGGAAAGATTTCGATAGCAGAAGCAGCTAAGCTTATGAAGACCTCTATCGAGACAGTACAGGCATGGGCTGACTTCCTGGTCGAAGAGAAGATAATTGGGATGGAATACAAGTTCACTACTCCATACGTCTACATAATAAAAGACAAGAAAAATTCAGTAGATGTGACTTATATAGGCTACGATACAAAAGAGGAATTTTTCGAAAAAGCAAAGAGCAAGGGGGTTTCAGACGAGATGGTAAAAGTACTTTGGCAGAAATACCTGAAGAACAATCTTAAATCCATACAAGAGGCTTTCTTCAAAAAAACAAAAGACAGGGGAATAGATGATCTTCAGGCTAACAGGCTCTGGATGAAGTATGTGAATTATCTCGAGGAATGATCTAGAAAAATGGATATCGATGAATTTTTAGAGAAGGAAACAAAGAACCTGGGCAATGCAGGACCAAAGGCAAAAATTCTTGACACCTATATGACAAAAGATATCAATTACCAGAACAAGAATATCATAATCGAAATCAATAACATAAAATCTCTTATGAAAGAGAACAAATTCGGAGAAGCTGGCAGGCTTTATTTCACTGTCAGGAAAAAGTATGCTGATCTCATGCGCCAGCAGCTTGAAGAGAAGCATACGATATACCTTGAACTGAGCAAGATCAACCAGGAACTGATAAACTATCTCAATCAGCAGAGGCTTGAGCTGGACAAGAAAGGCGGCATGATAAAGCAGCTTATCGCAAAAGGCAACGAGCGCCTGAAGAACGCAGAGATGAATACCGCAAATCAGATCTATCTTCAGATAAGAGAGATGTTTCGGCAGCTTCCGGACTCTTTTCCGGAAAAAAAGCTTCTTATCGAGAATGAGGTGCTGCAGTATTACAGCGAGCTTATGAAGAAGATAAACAGCAACACACGCGAGAATCTTCTGGAGAAGAGCCAGGATATCAATGAGATGATAACAAGAGCATTCGACCTTGTCAACCAGAAAAAGATAGAGGATGCTACGAAGCTCTACAATGAGATAAACAAGAAATACAACCAACTTCCATCTGGTTTTCTTTATGAACGTTCACTTCTATATCAGAAAATCCTTAAACTTTATCAGGCAACAGAGATGGTCTATGAGAAGAACCAGGTTGCCCAGCAGATCTCTGAGCTTCCAAACACACAGGAAAACAAGCAGGCAGGTCCAGGTCTTACTGAAAAGTCACCTCTAAAGGATGTTCCTCCGCAGACCAAAAACAATCCAGCCCATTACGATGATAAGGGGAAACTGAAGATCAAGAACATGTAGTATTACAGGGTTATCGAAAGTGGCAGAAGTCAAGGAAAAAAACAAAGAACTCTTGGATGCATATAAGCTTAATGTGAACAATACCCTGATAGACATAGCAATATTCCAAAAAGAAGAGGATACTGTGCCTAACTACAATGTCAGCGTTACAAACATGAGCAAGACCACAAAGATTATCCTCGAGAAGATAAGAGAGGAATTCATATCTCAGATCGGTGTCGGAGTCGTCGAGATATCTGATGCTGGCGGTGTCGAAAGGATCAAGGATGAGTTCAAGCAGGAGATCTCAAACCTTCTCAAGAAGTATTTTCCCAATGCAGACTCGCGCAGCAAGGATATGCTGATAAATTATGTGATTGAACAAAACCTCGGGCTGGGCAATCTTGAGATTCTATTAAAAGATGATGATATCGAGGAAATCGCAGTCAATAACGCAAAAGAGCCTATCTGGATATATCACAAGAGATATGCATGGTGCAGGACAAACATAATAATACCAAATGAGGCAAGAATCCGGCATTTTGCGACTATGATCGGCAGGGATGTCAATAAGGAGATCACTATCCTGAATCCACTTATGGATGCCCATCTTCTTACTGGAGATCGGGTAAATGCGACACTTGGTCCAATATCGACAAAGGGAAACACCATCACAATCAGGAAATTCGCAGCAAAACCCTGGACAATCACTGATTTTCTGAAGGTCGGCACAATAGATTACGAATCAGCAGCATTGGCATGGCTCGCGATCCAGCATGAACTATCTATGCTGATCGTCGGTGGAACTGGCTCTGGAAAGACCTCTATGCTCAATGTGATATCTTCTTTTATGCCTCCTAATCAAAGGATACTCTCAATAGAAGATACAAGGGAACTTCAGCTGCCAAACACATTGCACTGGGTGCCTCTTGAGACCAGGATGTCAAATCCCGAAGGCAAGGGCGGCATATCGATGCTTGACCTTATACTGAACTCTCTTAGGATGCGGCCTGATCGGATAATCATGGGAGAGATCAGGAAGAAAAAGGAAGCAGAGGTGCTTTTTGAAGCGATGCATACAGGCCACAGCGTATATGGCACATTCCATGCAAACAATGCAGAAGAATGCATAACCAGGCTTACGAATCCTCCAATAGACATTTCAAAACTTGTGCTTCCTGCGCTTCCGATGCTCCTTGTACAGAACAGGAACAGGAGAACAAATAAAAGAAGGACACTTCAGGTCGCTGAAATACTGCCATCAGGTGATCCCCATCTAGTCACTCAATATAACCCCTCCAAAGATCGGCTTGAAAAAGTCGATGATTTTCGGGTCATAAACAAGACCATCTCACTTTTTACAGGAATGACTGACCAGGATATAGAGAAGGACATCGACAAGAAGAAAAAGATATTGAGATGGATGGTAAAGAACGAACTGAGTGACCTCAATAAAATAGGTCTTGTCATGTCAAAATATTACAGGCATAAGCTTATTATAAAGTAACTTTGCTGTTTTTTCAATAACAGCAGGATAATTTAGGACAGGTGGTCAAAGATCAAGAAATTATTTTCCTCTATAACTTATAGAATATCAAGGAACATTCCCGGACTTTCGACGATGCTTCGGGTAGCCCATATGAAGGATCCTCCAGAGAGATTCATACAAAAGACTCTCAGAACTTCCATCTTTTTCGGGTTCGGTCTTGCATTCGTGCTGTTTGTCTTCTTGGACCAGGCTGATCTCCCAGGGCTTCTTGCAATCCCTGCATTTCCAGTCATCGCATTTCTTTGCTTTATGCTTTTTGTCAACGCTCCAAAGACAAAGATACAAAAAAGGGCAAGAGCACTTGATCGTGAAGTCCTTTTTGCAGGAAGGTTCCTGTTGGTCAAGATACATTCAGGCAGGCCTCTTTTGAATGCGCTGATAGACGGCACCAACAGCTATGGTGTTGCAGCAGATTTCTTCAGGGAGATCGTGGACGATATAAATCTTGGAACGCCTATCGAGGATGCTCTTGAGAATGCACAGAAATTTTCTCCATCTGAAAAGTTTCGAAAGATAATGTTTCAGATCAACAATGCAATCAAGATAGGGGTGGATGTATCCGGTCCCCTGGAAGAGACCCTGGATGAGATCTCCCAGCAGCAACTGATCGAGATCCAGAAATACGGAAAGAAACTCAACTCTCTTTCGATGTTTTATATGCTGCTTGCGATCGTCATGCCATCCTTAGGTATGGCTATACTGATCGTTATCGGCTCACTGCTCGGCATATTCACAAAAGAGACATATATGTACATATTTGTTGCTGTGTTTGCATTGCTTTTTGTCATGCAGATAATGTTTATTGTAATTTTCAAATCATCAAGGCTTTCGGTGAACATATAAAATGAAGATATTGTTTTTAGAGGAATTCGGAAAAGCGTTCGTGCCTGAAAGGGTCAGGCCATATCTTAAGAAATATCTTCTAACAGCAGGGATATCAAAAGAGCCATTTTCTTTCTTTGGACTGCTTTTCTATGTCTCTTTGATCTCTACCCTATTCATATGGGGCTTTTTTGTGCTTCCATGGCTCTCCGGCCTCAAGGACTACATGAGCCAGACTAATTATATCCTTGCAGTCTTCGGGGGCACATTTTTCTCCTGGCTGGGGATCTCTCTTATCATCATATTTCTCATAGTTATTTTTGTCTATTTCTATCTTGATATCAGGATATTCAATCGTACGAGAAACCTGGAAGAGATACTTCCGGACTTCCTTTCCATGGTCAGCTCAAATCTCAAGGGTGGTGTTTCATTTGAAAAAGCTCTTTGGATGTCCATCAAGCCGAGGTTCGGAATACTTGCCTCAGAAGTGGCAATAGCAGCAAAGAAGGTCATGACAGGTCATGACATCGAGGTGGCATTGAATGAATTCGCTGATAAATATGATTCTCCGATGCTCAAACGCTCCATGAGCCTGATAATCGGCGAGATCAGTTCCGGCGGTAAGATATCTGATATCATAGATGATATCGCGAGGAACCTGAAAAAGACAAGGCTTTTGAAAGAAGAGATGAGCGCATCGGTAATAACATATATGATCTTCATCGCTGCTGTCGTAATTGTCATATCCCCCATACTATATGCATTATCTTTCAATCTTCTGACCATAATACAGAAAGTCACAGGCATGCTTGCTGACAGCATGAGCAACAGTTCCAATGCCATGTTCAAGGTAACAGCAGTTGATCTTGACAAGAATGTATTTAAGATATTCTCCCATATCTGTATTGGGGTGGTCGCGTTGTTTTCATCTATGATTGTCTCGATAATCGAGAAAGGCAACATAAAAGGAGGAATAAAATACATCCCGATGTTTCTCATCCTGTCCCAGGTTGTTTATTTCATCGCTTTCTCTGTAATGACCAATGTGTTCAGTACGATGATCAATTTCTAAAACCATATAAAGAAAATCTCAGGAAAATTCATGCCCGGACCTTATCCTGTTCAGTCTCTTCTTTTTGATTGTTCAGGAAAACCAGGTTCCTGAAAAGCTCTGAGAAATGGCCCATGAAGTATCTTGTATATCTGAACATAGGAAGGAGCGAAGGGTTGACAGTTCCGGGAATCTTTTTTAGCACATTTACATGTTCTATACCCAGCTTTCCGTAGTAAAGAGACGATAATGAACCTCTTCTTCGGATGAACTCCTTTACTTTCAGGTATCCTTTGAGATACAGCATGTCTTTTGTGAGGGCTCCTGGTTGTGATGTGTCTCCCAGACCTCTCTTTGCCCTCAGAGTAAGGCGCCAGGCAGCCTCTTTTGAGAAATATCTTCTCATATATGAATAGGTCTCGCTGAAAGATGAAACAAGTGCCTTTTGAATAGCCAAGACTCTTCCTGCATATGTCTTCAGAAGGACATTGTTCAGGCAGCAGTGCCTTTCTTCATTGACCACTGCCAGCCCTTCTTCTGTCATGAGATATCCTGGAAACCCTCTTGAGAATAGAGCGTATGGCTGGCTCAGGCCATTTTCGAACCTTACGGCATGGGTCCCTATCTCATGAACGATGAGTCTTTTCACAAATTGGCTGTCGAAGCTTGAGTTCTTCTTTATATACAGAGTCCTCTTTGAGGTCTTGACTGCTGCGCATGCAATCATTTGCTTCTGCGCAACATTCCAATCAAAACCATAATTCATGAATGCAAACTTAAGCCTTTTTTCAACCTGATTCGATGTGAGCGGCTTTTTTCCGTGGCTTGGAGCGATCTTCAGCTTTGCCAGGACCTCTGCATTCATTCCCAGGAAGTTGTCTGGAGAGCCGTAAAGCCGCCTGGACTGGTAAGTGAATTCATCTGTGCCTCTGGCCTTTATCATGTCGATATGTGTAAGGTAATTCTGCCTGGTATGTTCGAAAAGCCTGCCCATCGCGCTGTGGTCTGTTTTGATATTTTCCAGCGTCGATCTCAGAGAGTTTATGCTTGACCTGTATGGGGCGTACTCGAACTGCGGGTTGTAGAAAGGTCTTGAGAAGAATCTTTCTTTTTCTTCCTGAGCGTTTATCGGGTTGATCGCATTGAAAGATAGGTTTTTAGATATCTCGTCCAGCTTTAAGTCGGTGTATTTCAGATGATCCATGGTGTTTTTGTTGATTTTGTTTTATTTGGTATATTAGTATACGAAATAGTATACTTCTTGTATTTATAAATATTGTTGTTGTTGAATATATAGTTTATAATTGTAAACTGTGTCCATTTTCTTTTCATATAACTCTTTTTAATAACCACTATATGGTAGCGAAACATTTATATATGTATTCCTTATGCCTTGTTGCTGAGGATATAGAAATGAAATATCTTGCAATACTTCCGATGGCGATCCTGCTTGTATTAGCAACAGCCACAGAGCTTCATGATATCGCAGAGAGCTCGCGCGATAAAGCTGTGTCTTTTGCATATGACATGGATGATGCGATAGACTGTGCGACTGTTGGGGTAGATCTGAACCAATGCTCGCCAGGCCTCTATAACCATGATTTCTCAGAAGAGCATGATTCCCTTGTGGACATATCCGCAAGGATAGTGAAGATTGTCGAGGAACCTGATCCTGGTGATTATGTCCTCAAGGTCAATGATGACGGGACCTATACTGTTGTTCCTGCTTGAGTCATGCAGGGTCTTCTTTTCGGGCTAAGTAAACTTTGTGGTGCTAATTATTCCAGATTCGAGCCGTCGAATCCGCA
>CAYMIF010000056.1:0-11553 GCA_964390375.1 uncultured Methanosarcinales archaeon | reverse complement strand
GAGGTTGGGCATAAAGCCCAACTAAAAATATTCACTAATGGTTATATATTTCGCCGGGCTACGAGAATATTTACTAATGTAAATATTCTCTCTCACGGCACAGACGGCTAGGATTTCATACTAGCCCTTTTAATAGAAAAATATTTATATGCGGGAATTCATGGAAAGATAAGTCAGATAATAATTTAAAAGGAGAAAATAACTTTGAATATCAAAAAGAGGATAGACATCACTGTATCTTTAGTGTTTTTTTTAGTTCTGGTTAGTTCATTTGCATCTGCCAATTTCTGTATCAATCCGTTCTCTGACTTCTTTTGTGACAGTTCTACTGAGACAGGATGCTGCGGCGAGGCGGGAAAGGATGACTGGCCTGCGCCAGTATCAAACTATCAAAACTGTATGGCTGAGTATTATGTAGCTGACGAGAGCGAGACTGATGCATGTGCTATCGGGTGTTGTGTGATTACGACAGAGGCACAACCATGCCAGGACGGACAATATAAAGGAACCTGTGAATGGAGCACCGGCGGTGATTTCACAGAAGGGACCTGTGATGTCGATGAGCCTATGTGTGAGCAGGGCTGCTGCTGCTACGAGGAAACTTACCAAAACCGCTCAGAGATCATGAGGAAAGTACAATGTCTTGAAAAGAACGAAAATCTTTTCATGAGCGGCTATGCCTCAGATGAAGCAGGCAGGCTGAGCTGCTGTGAGGACTGCAATATAACAGACTGCACATCAGGAGAGCCAGGCAAAGCAGCATGCGGAAACGGAGAAGATGACGATAATGATGGCCTGATAGACTATCCTGAGGATCCTGGCTGTGAGAGCGAGTACGACGACAGTGAGAGAGACTCTTCCAGAGCGTGTGATGACGGCGAGGACAATGACGGTGATGGTGACAAGGACCAGTATGACAGCTGTTGCAAAGTGCAGCTGGCCAATGGCTCTTATATATTCAATCCTAATATATCATCTGAGTCCTTATGTGACGAGACACCATGCGGAAGCTACGGCCAAATTAACCAAGACTGCGTCTGCGAGGGACAAGTGTGTGAAGCTGGGCAGTACTGCTGTACGTTCGGCTGCTATGACCAGGAATGCAGCCTGCATACATGTGATCCTGGGGAGTACCTCAGATCCGGACAGATCGACAGTGTTTCTGGGTGCGAGTGGTTCATACCATGTACAGAAAACCATGAATGGGCAGTAAGAGAAGACTGGTACCTGGATCCGCTGTGCGGCCATGAACTCGAGGTCTGCGACAATGACATTGATGACAACAACAATGGTGATATAGACTGCGAGGATACTAAATGCATTGGTCGGCTATGTTCAGAGACAACTCATGAAGACTGTGAGGGAAAAGGATATCTTGATGATGGGTATTACAAATGCTGCTCTGGTGAAACCAGTGACACAGATGGAGACGAAATACCTGATACATGCGGTGCAGTCAACTGTCATACACTTCTCAATCCGGCTGACCAGCTTGAGATAAATGTTGTCAGGGGTGTTGCAAGATTCATAATAGAATGGAGGCTAAACTGCGTGGATGTAGAGTTCAATGTCCTGAGATGCAATAAGAATGAGATGAACTGCGGTCCGACAGACATATTCCCTGATCAGCTTACCCAGAAGCCAATCTCTGAAAAGAGCTATATAGATAATGGAATCGAACCGAAAACGAACTACTGCTACAAGATCGTGGCGATATATCCTGACGGGACAGAGGTAGAATCTACAGAGGTTGTGTGCCAGGAAAGCGGAGATGAGGTCTGTCTTGGGTCGATCACAGAAAGATTCTGCGGAAATGACCAAGGAGGTCTTGAAGGGGAGCGCAACTGCCACTGGAGCTGCAGTGATAAGAATATGCTCGAACAGATTGCTGTTGATGATGAATGGTGCTGTCCTGATGGGACACAGTGTGTCGGACCTGTAGGTGAGGTGACTGAGTGTGTTGAGCTTGGCCATTGCTGGGAATGCAATTTTCCGCTCGGGATGTTCTCTAACTATGAGCTGTCTGAAATGACAAATAATTATGGACAGGTCACTTTATGCAAAAATGACCCTTACTGTTATTGGGATTATTCTGATACTACGATAGATCTGTTCCATTCATGCAGCAATGTGGACAGCTGCTTTGACTACAGGTCCCAGTTCGCGTGCGAAGGCCAGGACAACAAGAAGGTCCGTGACGTGAATAACAAATGCCTGCCAAGAGACTGTGAATGGAAAGTAGTAGATGAGGAGATGAACATCGGAGTATGCACTGAAGTTATCTCTGATTTTATGGACTGTGAACAGTGCAACGATGCAGAACATAACAAGATATTCAATGACTGTGATCTTGAGATGTGCCAAAAATTCGGAAGCAACTGCTATCTGGGCGGTGTATTCGATGAGTGCGTTGAAAGCGATAGAATAACATGCGATGATTATGCAAATCAATATGCATGTGAGGGTGACCAGGAAATGTTCTTGGATGTAGCATATGCTGGAGATGAGAGGGTAGGAAATACAAATGAACTCACGCCCAGCGATGATGCTTTAGGATTTGGCGTCTGCAGGTGGCAGACAGATAGTTTTATCTGCAATGATAATTATCCCTGCTGCATGAAGGATGCTGACTTCAATGGAGAAGGAGACTATCCTACCAAGACCATTTCAGGATATTTTGATTATATGCCTCCTGTCACCAGAATTGTCAGTCCTGTGAAGGCAAGAGACCTGGAGCTGCATTTCGTGGCATCAGATATCGATGATGAGGGAAGAGCAGGCATGGGTGTTGAGAGGACATATTTCTGCTGGACTGATGAAAATGGACATTGCTACCCAAGGGCGGAACAAGATGAGGAGGTGACTTTCTTCGATGGAGAGGAGAGTGAGAAGATAAAGACACTGAGTCTTGGAGAAGGCCTATACAGCATATACTATTATTCAGAAGACAAATCCCAGAATCTTGAAGAGCTCAAAAGGCAGCTGGTCGAGGTGGACAGATCACCTCCAAAGATAACTGTCTCTTCGTGGAACAATCCAAACCCAGACAGCAAGCAGCTGCTGATACAGGTCCAGACCGATGAGCCTGCTAGATGTACAGACAGCTTTACTGGTCATGAACCAAGGATAAAGGAATTCGAGATAAGCGATTACTGGCTTGTTGATTATGATAACGTAGAGGACGGCAACTATCAATACACTGTGGACTGTACAGACCTTGTCGGAAACGAAGGCTCAAAGACATTCACCCTCAATGTCGATTCTGATACTGAGATATTCAACGGCAAGCCAGATTATACTGTTGATTATGGTCCTGTAGTTCTCAGCGTCGATACGCAAAGAGATATCGAATGCAGGTACAGGGTGGTAGGCCTTACTAATTGGGATGTGTGGTCATCTATGGACAGCATGTCAAGCCAGCAGATGACCCAAGGAGGACTGATCTACAGGCACTCAAGCCCACCTTACGATCCCAAGCCCGGCCTGAATGAGATCAATGTGATGTGCAAGATAGACAATAATTATCATTCTGAGAGAATAAGCTTTGTGTTTGACGACCAGGCACCCATTGTCAGGGCGAAGGGCGGTTCCGGAGAGCTGTTCGATTTTTCTGGGGTCTATACCACGCTTTCAAATAAAGTATTTCTTGAATGCGAAGACCAACCAGAAGGCGGATTCGGCTGCAACAGAGTAAGATATTGCTTCGATACAGATGAATGCAGTCCTGATGTTCTTAATAATGCGACGCAGCCTCTTGATTTTGATCTGAACGGAACAGAGAATGTATATCTATGTTACAAGGGATTTGAAAACATTCAGGTGGTGGATCAGAGGACCATGGGCGGCAAGATATTTCAGACTGTATGCCATCAGATGAATCTGGATACAAAAGAGCCGGAAATAAACGTGCAGGGCGAGGCCGGATTCCATATCAATGCAAGCGAACCATATGAGCAGTACGGAGAGACTATGACTTTGCAGGGAACTGTTGTCGATCCAGATGCCATATCTTCAGGAAATAATACTCTTAAGATAACCATAATCAGGACAAGCGGCGGGCAGGAAGTGATTGAAGACATTGAAGCGAACAATGATTTCAGCGAAGAGCTTTCCCTGGGGAAAGGACTGAACGAGATAAAGCTTCAGGCTACTGACAGGTCAGGAAACATTGTAGAGAAGACCATCTTTGTGAAAGTCGTCGACTATACAGGCGACCAGATCACACTGGTCTCACCTTCAAACGGCGTTACGTCTGAGAGAGCATTTGAACTTGCTGTCAATACCTATGATGACCTGGATTGCAAGTGGTCCTGGACCCATTTCTCATCTTCTGACTATTATGAGCCTTTCGAATACAAAGAAAGGATTGGGGATTTCTATCTGCATTATACAGATCCAAAAGAAGCAGTATTTCCAAGCGCAGGCCAGGGTGTCGCAACAATGTATGTCTCATGCAAGTCAGACACGATGAGTGAAGAAGAAGCAGAATTTGAGATAGAATTCGATGTCACCCAGCCGAAGATCCTAAAGATCGAGCTTGAGCATAAAGGAAATGTACTCGTGCCACCAAAGATAATCGCAAGACCTCTTACCGCAGATATTGTGATCACAACCGATGACAAGACCATATGCAGGTATTCAGAGACCCAGAAACAATACTCCAGCATGATCGGTTTCGACGGGTATGATGAACGGATCTTCAAGACAGAGAACAGGCTCACTGTCGGCGATCCTGAACAGCTAGATGACCAGACTGTATTTAAATACTTCTTCCAGTGCGAGAACGGCGCATATGAGGATGATCAGGACAGTCTGAGGCTTACTGATGAGCCTATGGAATTTGTCTTTGAGACTGATACTCAAGCGACCGCAGACATGCAGCTACTGTATCCTGTCGGGCTTATACAGGAGAACCCTGTTGTCATGGAACTTCAGACCAACAAGCCATCCGGAAAATGCCTTTTCGGTGATTCTGAAGAAACAATCGACGGCAGCATGTCCATGAAAGGCGGTGATCCGAGGCTCTGGAATACACCCGAAGTGAATGTTTTAGACGGAGAGAACACATATTATTTCAAATGCCAGGCTGGCTCTGGTGAATGGTTTGAGGCAGATTTCAGCTTCATGGTCGATACACAGCCGCCTGTAGTCACAGATCTTGATGCTGATGATGAGCTATATGATACACTTGACGTAATGTCAGCTGAATGGACTGCAGAGGATTCTGGTGCAGGCATCGCATATTACCTTTATTCTATCGGGACCAGTGCCGGAGGGACTGATGTCCTGGACTGGACAAATACAACCAGGACCTCGATCACCAAGACAGATATGCAGTGCACACTTGGCATGACCTATTACTGGAATGTTATTGCTGTTGATGATGTAGGGCTGGAAAGCGCAGTCAAGACCAGCGACGGCGCACTCTGCACCCAGAAGGTGCCTCCTGGTTGCGCTAACGGAAAGCTAGATCCTGGAGAGGACTGTGAGGTCGATTTTTCAAAACCATGCAATGATCCTATGTTTGTGGACAGGTTTCCGTTCGATGATATCGTCGGCAGTGTCACATGCGATCCTATAGACTGCCAATTCGACTATTCTGAATGCGGATGGTGCGGGAACGGTGACAAAGAACCATTCGAAGGATGCGATGACCCTGGGACTGTCCAGGAAACATGCTCCCCTAAACATGATGATTATGTATCGGGCAACGTACTATGCGGCGATGACTGCCAGCTCAGCTTCAGCGACTGCGTGCCGGACTACTGCAATGGAGAGGCGATCGACTCAGGGATGGGTGAGATCTGCGACGGAAACCTTCTTGACGGACATAACTGCATCTCGCAGGGTTTTGATGGCGGAACACTAAAATGCGCTGCTGACTGCAGAGGATTCGATACCTCTGAATGCTATATCTCAGACTGCAACCATGACGAAACAAAGGATAGTCAGGAAGAATGCGACGGCACTGATTTCGGCTCATTCTCATGCGAATCATTCGGTCTTGTGTCAGGTGCGCTTCAATGCGATTCAACATGCACGATAGACACAAATCTCTGTCTTGAGAACCAGACACTCTGCCCGAACGGGATGCTGAATCCAGGCGAGGAATGCGACGGGACAGACTATAATGACAAACAATGCTCTGATTTCTATAACTGCAGGTCGGGAAATCTGGACTGCGAAGATGACTGCTCAATAGATCCATCTGGCTGCACAGAATGCTATCTATGCGGCGACGGCTTTATAGACAAGCAATATGAAGAATGCGAGGGCACCAATCTGAATGACATGAGCTGTTCAGACTTCAACTGCACAGGCGGCTCGTTGGGTTGCACTGAATGCCAGTTCGACCTTTCCGGCTGCACCGGGTGTCCGACCGACGACTCCAGCTGTGGGGATGGCATGGTATTATGGCCGTTTGAGGAATGCGATGGGACAGAGCTTTTAGGCATGACCTGCGAGGATTTCGGATGCTCTGGAGGAAATCTTGGCTGCACAGGGGAGTGCGAACTGGACAAGTCATCATGCACAGGCTGCGGAGAGTGCGGCGACGGCTACATAGATCCTGAAAGAGGAGAAAGGTGCGAAGGGACGAATGTCATCGGCAATGCCACATGCGAAGCGCTTGGATTCAAAGAAGGAACACTCAAATGCTATCCAAACAACTGCACTTTCGATACATCCTCGTGCGTAGCTTTCCCCAAACCTCCAGCAAGCTGCGAAAACGGCATACCTGAACCAGGAGAGAAATGCCAGCCAGATGATAGAATAAGATGCCCTGCGGGCGGCGGATATATAGAATGTGTCGACTGTATCGAATGGGATGATTCAGACTGCGACAAATGCGGCAACGGAGAGCTTGACCCAGGAGAGGAATGCGATGGGGATATAGGTGACCTGAAGTGCGAGGACTATTCTCCTTATATAGGTGGCTCCCTCAGATGCAACAGCCGGTGCGAACTGGACTTTGGGCAGTGCACTGAAGACCCAGATGCTCCGGGACCTGAATGCGGTAATGGTGTCAGAGAGATCGGCGAGATATGCGACGGCGATGACCTGAATGATCAGACCTGCGAAGACAGAGGGTTTGTCGAAGGAGGCACGTTATTGTGTACAGATGACTGCTCAAATTATGATACCTCGTTGTGTGTCCTTAACGGAGAATACTGTGGAGATGGTGTCAGGAACAATCTTGAGGAATGCGATGACATGGATTTCTCAGGAATCACATGCGAGTCACTAGGATTCTCTGGAGGAAGTCTTGGCTGCACTGGTGGATGCCAGTTTGATACGAGCGGATGCAGCAGCGGTGATGAGCCAGGGCCAACACCGACTCCCAGGCAAGACCTTTGCACGAACATGCTTTTGGATACTGATAATGGTGAGACAGATGTTGACTGCGGAGGCGGGAACTGCTGGCCGTGCGGAGCTGGTAAGGTCTGCGAGGTAGATTCTGACTGTATGAGCGAAAATTGCGAAGGCGGGTTCTGCTCTGCACCATCATGCGATGACGGCATCAAGAACCAGAACGAGGCAGATGTTGACTGCGGAGGTCCGTGCGATGCACTTTGTCCTGAGAACAGCACATGCATATCCGATTCTGACTGCGAATCGAACTGGTGCTATGAATCATTCGGTGTCTCGACCTGCAAGGCACCAACTTGTGATGATGGTTTTCTGAACGGCGAAGAGCTTGGGATCGACTGCGGTGGGCCATGCGGAGCATGTCCTGATACTGAGCCTGTAGAGACATATACCCCTTATCCAGACCCATCTTCGACAGATGATGATTCAGACGAACCTGGAGGTTTTCCATGGCTGTATTTCATAATAGGCATAATTGTCATCGGAATCGCAGGAGTCGGCGGATATTATTACTATACACAATATTACAAGCCGCAGCACGAGCCTTTCTCTAAATCAAGTATGACTCCTCAGGGAATCGGTGGTGCTCCTGGAGGTATGGGCGGCGCTTCTATGATGGGTGCTGGCAAGCCAGGAGTATCTGCTCAGCGAGAAAAGCAAATGAAGGCCATGAAAGAGATGAGTGATCTTGCCAGAAAGAAGAAGCTAGAAGCAAAGAAAGCTGCGAGAAAGGAGCTCTTATCTAAGTTTGATGAGAAGCTGAGCGGCAAATCAAGAGAGGCAGAAAAAAAGCCTGGCCTTCAGAAGCTTGAGACAATGGAGCCAAAGAAGCAGGAGCCTGATCGAAGAACAGAATCTGGGGCTGGCCGAAAAACACAGCAGAACCAGCTTTCGAAAGCAAAGACCGACTTAAAATCTGGCAAGTCCAGACAGGAAATCGCGAAAACTTCAGAAAAGCAGCAGTCAGCCGCTTCCAAGAATACAAATGCTGAAGGAGCTAAAAAGGTGATGGGTCCAGAGAAGAAAGCAGATGTATTCAAACGTCTAGACGAACTCAGGAACAGGAATAGACCAGAACGAAAACCAGGGATCTCGCCGGATGCCAAGCCTTCTGAAACGACAGCATCAAAGCCTGTTTCTGGTGCTTCCAAAAAACAAACTGTCCAACAACCTGTCAAAAAACAAACAACAAAAACAAAACCTAAGTCCAGCCTGAAGAAGACCTCTAAACAAAAGAAGACAAGCAGCAGTAAGAGTACAAAATCAACCAAAAAAACAAAATCGAAATCCAAGATATCAAGTTCAAAGAAAAAGAAGAATTAAGATGAAGAGATCACAGATACAGTCACAGTTGTTCATATACATTCTCACAATCATAGTGATCGGCACGATATTTTTGTTCGGTTTCAAATGGATCAGCAATCTTATGGAGACAAAGGAAGAGATTGATATCACAAAATTCAGGATTGACCTGGAAAACAAGTTCAGGAATATTCGAGACAAGTACGACACCTGGCAGGGATTTGAGTTCCTTGTCCCTGAAGGAATCGACAGGGTATGTTTCGTGATACTTGAATATAAAGAGAAGTATGAGGTAAAGAATCCAGGGTTATGTGACCCGGATAGCGAGGATTATGATTTCTTCATGTGCGATGCCTGGAAAGACAGCACGCAGAATGTTCTGATCGATCCGATGGATGCACTGGATGAGCCAATAGAGGTGGGTACTGTTTCTTTTTCTACTGATTCTGACGCTTATCAGAAAGGCTATAAATGCTTTGATGTCCAGGACTCGTATTTCAGCCTGACCCTGACCGGGAAGGGCGATAGCGTGCTTATCACTGATTTTGAAAGATGAGGTCGTTTTAGTTTGTTTCTTTTAAATAAATGATATCATTGATTTTCAACAATTTTATATATGAGTGTCTAAATAAATTCAACTATGGATAAAAGAGGTTTTGTCGAGATACAGTTCAACTGGATATTCATACTTATTGCCGGAGTAGTACTGCTTGGATTCTTCCTCGGTGTCGGGAACTGGATCAGGTACCAAAGCAACAGGCAGATGGCAATGGACATCCTTGATAAGCTGGGCTATATCATGACAGGTGCCGAAGTGTCAGAGGATTCTGCATCACTGATCAAGATACCTGATTCTGAGATGGTGTTTGTGTGCGAAGGCGGGCCTATAGACTGCAACGAAATCGGCTGTACCTCAAGCTATGATTTCCGCGACTATGCTGGCAATCCACGTGATTCATCGACTGATGTCATCTTCTCTCTATCAAGCCTGGAGAGCCCTAATCTTATCACATGGAGCCTGGATTGGTCTGTGCCTTATAGGGTTATGAATTTCCTTTATGTGACCACAACCGATGTCCGTTATGTCATTGTATACTCAGATGCAACATACGGGTTCGCTTCTTCAGTCTATGATACTATGTCGAATAACAAGCACATAAGCGACAATATTGTCTTCACACCTAAAGAAGACCTAAAGAAGGTCAAATACAAAAATGAAGACCATGTCAGGCTGGTGTTTTTTGAGGATCCTGCTGTTTCTTCTGATTATGACCTGGACCGCAGCCTGGAGGATAAGGATAATGTGGATTACGTGGTCGTGGACTATCAGTCAAGCGAGAACAGGCTCGGAAAGGTAACTTATGGCAGAATAGGCAGCAATGTGTATGACACAGAAACCGAGGGCTTTCCATATCTGGGCATGCCGACAGTTATCGGGGCTATTTTTTCTGGCGACCTATCAATGTATAAATGCAATGTGAAAAAAGCTGTCAACAGGCTCCGGCATGTGAATGAACTGTATTGGAACCTTGCCAAGAAGTACAGGAATTATTACAGGAACGATGTTGTCTGCAGTGGTTATTATGATCCTGATCTGATGGACCATTTCAGGTATATAGACAACATCACAACACTATCATATGATTCTGAGAGGTTCTTTCCTTTTATCAAGGCTTTCAATCAGCCTACTGACCTTATCGATGCGATAAACGGAATAGAGCAGGATAACTTTGAGCTCCTGCAGACCAGTCCCTCTGAGACCACAGATAAGCCGTGCCCTACAATATACTGAAAATGAGAAAAAAATCACAGATCAAGACAACCGAGACCACGATCGTTCTGATAGTTTTTATGTTCCTGCTGGCATTCGGACTTATCTATTTCGGAAGGATATATTATGGCCATCTGGTGGGTAAAAGAGCAGAGTCAGAAGAGCTACACGCGAAGAACCTCATGCTTCAGATGCAGTTCCTTTCTGAATTCCAATGCACAAAAGAAGAATCAAGCGAAAGCGACTGCCTGGACATCCTGAAGCTAGGCGAGTTCTCGAAATTGTATGAGCAGAACAAGAACTATTACTCTTCTCATTTCCAGCGTGTCAAGATAGACGTACATCAGGTGTTTCCAAAAATCATTGGCCATTCAGGCTGGAATATAATCTCAGCTGACAGAGATGGCGCAAGAGGGGGCGAGAAGTTCCATATCCCTATCACCTTATATAACTCGACACATGATATCTATGCATTCGGCTATCTTGATATCGAGGTGTTCAAATGAGGAAGAAATCCCAGTCTGAGATTGTAGGACTGCTTATAATAGTCGTGCTTATATCATTCATCATGCTTTTTGTATTCTATATCATTATGCAGCCAGAAGAGCCGACAGTCGGGGATGAGATAAATCTTGCTTCTTCATATGTCGGGTCGATCCTGAAAACCACGGCTGTCGGCTGCTATGAGGACGGAAACATGCAGGACCTGATAATCGAATGCGTGAAGTCCGGAGGAAAAGAAGGAAGGCCCTGCAAAGATAATTCAACAATAAACCACTGCGAATACCTAAGAGAGAATATTGAAGAGACTCTCAGCGCGACGCTCGGCGAATGGAAGAGAAAATATGAGTTCAAGATAATCAGCTATACCGGCAGAACCATAGTTCATGTCAATTCTTCAGACCTTTCATCTGTCAGATCTGGCCAGGCTTTCACCCAGCCTTTACCTGTTGTCTTTGCAGACAATACCAAGAGCTGGAGCATAGAGGTCAAGCTCTGTCTTGGGAAGTGCCCGGGGTGAAAAAAAAGGGACTAATATGAAATCCTATCCTACCTGCGGTTTTGGGAATGAATTCCCAAACCGGTGAGCAAAGCTCACAGTTTACGCCGCA
>CAYMIF010000055.1:11194-11670 GCA_964390375.1 uncultured Methanosarcinales archaeon | reverse complement strand
CAGGCGGAACCGATGTGAAACATCGGTGAAGTAGGATAGGATTTCATAATAGCCCGCTGACAGCAATAATCAGGGGGTAAAACCATGAATCTGACAAATAAGGAGATGCAGGCAGTAAGGTCAATTCTGAAGAAGCACAGTGAGCAGGTTCCGGAAGCTGAAGCACCGATGGAGCTGAACTATTCTACAAGGGAGCAGGTTTTGTCTATATTAGAGCAGCATCTCGATGAGGTAAAGGGTGTCGAGAAGCTTCATGATCAGGGTGTCAGTATGTTTGCCGGTGAGGTAAGGTATGAGGATTTCCTGGAAGGAATCATTCAGAAACTGAAGAGATAGTATATTTTTTTCAAATGCTATAGAAAAAGTTATCTTTTTAAACAACCTCATTTTTCAGTTTATTTATAAGTTTATTTGCTGGTTTTGGCAAGAAGGTATAACTTTCTTGTTGAGTCTATGGGGTTGTAGTGTAACTTGGT
>CAYMIF010000055.1:10819-11094 GCA_964390375.1 uncultured Methanosarcinales archaeon | reverse complement strand
TATCATTGGCGGTTCGGGGCCGCTTAATCGGGGTTCGAATCCTCGCAACCCCATAATCCTCGTACGATTTGTTATACAAATCGTACTAAGTTCGCCCGCCAGCCGGCGTGACGGCTGGGGGTAGTCGTGTAACTTGGTTATCATTGGCGGTTCGGGGCCGCTTAATCGGGGTTCGAATCCTCGCAACCCCATATAATTTTAACATGCGGAGGTGCCGGAGTGGTCAAACGGGTATGGTTCAGGGCCATATGGCTTAGTGCCTACGAGGGTTCGAA